>JBJKRM010000177.1:0-5725 GCA_046704685.1 Rhizomicrobium sp. | reverse complement strand
GTGGTGGTGTACTGGAAGGTTGAGCGGCACAACCGGCGCGCCCAGCGCATAAACATAGGTCGGCAACATGCCGAATCCCGCACCCGTGGCGATAGACGAGTAGTTTGCGCTGCTTACGTTCGTCCGCAGGGTGATGAGTTCTTGTGGCGGAATTCCGGGGAAAAGCTGGTCGTACAGGGTGTGCCATGAGGGATCGTCATCAGCCTGGACTACGAGGCGGTGGTTTCGCAGATCGGCGATACTGGCCGGTTCACCGTAGGTATCCAAATAGGACTGTGCAGCAAAAAAACACAGATGAAGACGACCCAACTTAACGACTCGGACTTCCTTGGCAGTCGGCCGCATCAACTGGACAGAGACGTCCGTCTCCAGGCGTAACACGTCAACCGATCGCATGGCACAGCGCATTTCCAGCATAAGCTTGGGATTGGCGCGCTGAAACTCCACGAGCTTGGTTCCGACCCACGCCGAACCAAGTCCTTCGGTCACGGCAAGCCGCACGGCTCCGGTCAGTGCGCGCTCCGAACGGCTGCATTTGTGGATGAGTTCGAAGGACGTCTGTTCCATCTGACTGATCAGATCGAAGGCTTGTTGTCCTTCGGCCGTGGGTCTGATTCCATCGACATGGCGCGTGACCAGCGGTACGCCGAGAGACTTCTCCAAGTCCATGATCCGCACGCGCAGTGCGTTCACCGAAATGCCAAGGCGGTCGGCGGCGGCGCGGAAGCTGCCCTTTCGTATCAGCTCCAGATACATGTGGGCCCCTTCCCAGTCCGGCAGCTGGGGCAGATGGGGCTGCAGAACGTGTTCGCCAGACAGAACACGGCGTTCTTTTGGTGTCTGCATACGAAGGGCCACCTCCTGGCTACGATCATAAAGGAAAGCAGTTGGGAGGCGAAATGACCGAATATCCCCTCGCGTTGGCTCGTTCCGGGTCTACCCCTGCTGGTTTGCGGAAGGTACGCCCCTTTGAGCAGATCGATCCGGGGCTTTTTGCCCGCCGATTGGTGGTTTTCCGCCCAGATTCCGAGAACATTGAGCGGCTCATGGCCGAGGGCCGTCGGCAGATCGGCCGGATAGCTCCGGCAGAGGTCGTGCGCGCCGTAGCGGAACACCATCCGGATGCTCTTTGGGCCGTGGCGCGGAAGGCTTCATTCGACCCACTGCATCCCCGTGGGAGGGGATTTGTCGCTCTTCTCCTGTTGAATAGACAAGGACTTAGATCGTTAGCAGTCGGTACGCTCGACTGCCTTAATCCACCTTTGAGCCTGTTAGCGAAGCCGGGTGAACGGCCCGCGGGCATTTACTTCTGGGCTGTCTGCGCGCAACGCACGTTGGCTCCCGCAGTGACCCTGGTTCTGAAGAAGCTGTCGATGCCGCCTTACGTCGGAGTACCGCTATACGCGAGGGCTGCAACCCGCGATGGTGCCAGGTTCATAGAGTTGCTCGCATTCAAGAAAGGGGCTGTTGTTGATGGCGTCAATGCGCCGCACCTCTACGTCTATGAACGTATGCGGACAAAGGCAGATGCCACACCCCTTTACGATACCTATCGGCCTGGCAACGGTCCCAAAACCCTTTCGATCACCGTCGCACGCGACCTCGACGATCTACTTCGGGTCGCCAGCATAAGGGGGGCCGTTTATATTGGTGAACAGGAATGCCCCTTCAAGGAAGAGTTCGACGGTAACGACCTGACGGCGACGCACTTGATCGGCTACGCCGGAGATGAGCCGGCCGGATGTATTCGAATCCGGTATTTTGCCGATTACGTAAAATTGGAGCGGTTGGCGGTGCGGAGGGAATTCCGCCATACGGTCCTGTCGTTTCAGCTCGTGAGAGCGGCTATCGCATTCTGTCGCGCCAAGGGCTACCGCCAAATTTACGGGCACGCGCAGAAAAGGTTGGTCGGCTTCTGGCGCCGCTTCGGAGCGATCCCAATCCCGGGAGGCCAGGAGTTTGTGTTTTCAGACTTCGACTATATCGAGGTCTTAGCCAAGTTTGATCCCGATCCCAACGCTATCGAGATCGGCGACGATCCTTACGTGCTGATCCGCCCGGAGGGGCGCTGGCACGAAGAGGGGATTCTCGAACGTTCAGCGACTAGGCCGGTTACACGTCCGTCAGTAGGGACGCCGACGCTATGAGTGTCATCATCCCTTTTGGACGGTTTCCTCGCCGATCAAATGCACCGCCACTGCTTTTCGTGGAGATGTTCGGGTACCAGCTCGAGGGAGAGCCGTCTCGCCGTACGGAATATGTCCAATCCGCGATCGAGAAAGACCGGATGCTTCTGCATTATGCCCGTGCGCATGGCTTACCGGTCGGGTTTACGGTCTCGCCGTCGCGGACGCATCGGCCAAAGGGCACTGGGCTGGGCTGGATCGATGGGTTCCAGCCTCGTCGTGGCGACATGGTGTTCGAGACGAGTGCGGATTCTTGTTACTCGAGTGCCGAATTCGCTGAAGCGATCACCAATGCAGGCAGCTGTTTCGTCCTTGCTGGCTTCTCGGGCGAGCGCGTCTGCCTGACCACGCTCATCGAATCCAGGCGCAACGGGCACAACGTGGGTCTTGTTGAGGACGCGATCTGCGTACGACCGATGCACGGTCTTGACTTGGCAAGGAGCCATAGGGCGCTGGTAGCCGTAGCCAGCAATTATGCAACGATCCTGACGGCACAGGACTGGCTCCATTTTGGCGGCGTGACACCAACTAGATTGGAGCCCTGCTATGACAGGAACTGAGCAGATGCGAAAAAGCCTATCCGTTCTGCACGGCGAGGTCGAGCATCTTGACACGTTGGGCCTGAGGTTTGCCGCCCGGCTGGTGCGCATGGCAGAAATCGAACTCCAGGTCCGGCTTCACAATCTGAGCGATGAAGAAATCGATCTGTTGACCTCCGCCGCTGGAGCGACGGAGTGGGATCGTAGTGCGTGTACACAAGGTCGACTAAAGAGAGGTACTGTGTAATGTCTGGGAAGAAAAGTACGGGCCGTTCCGCCAAGACGAAGCGGACCAGCCGGAGAGTTGCGGCCGGAGCAGCGGGATCCAATGCTTCCCTAAGTGCATTTCAGGCGCTGTTGAACGCTGACGGTTGGTTGCTGGTGGCGAGCGATGTTTTCAACTCCATCGGCGAGCGCAGGGAGAGAGACAAATTGCAGGAACTGCGGCGTTCGATTGCTGCTCGCCTTGAGCACCTGCAGCGGGACGCCTACAACGCTCTGAGTTCGAGCGGGCGGTAAGCGACACGCAAAAGCGGCGGTGGAGAACAGCCGTCGATCGGCGTTTTGAGCCTATCACATGTGCCAGTCCGTTGAACCGCGTGATGGCTCGCCCGTTTGCCCACCCCTGATCGGACGTAGCTCGATGACGATCGTGTGTCAATTCGCGCTGGAATCGCGCGGGGCTGGTGTTCCGCTATTTCGAGACTATGGCCGCCGAACGGCGATGACGGCGTTGTGACCGCCGAAGGCGAACGAGTTGGACAGTGCAACGTCCACCTTGGCCTCTCGGGTCTCGTTGGGAACGTAGTCGAGATCGCAGCCCGGGTCTGGTTCAGTAAAATTCGTCGTGGGGGGGATGAAGCCTTCCCGCAATCCGATCAGGGTTGCGGCCATTTCAATGGCTCCGGCACCGCCGAGCGCATGGCCATGCATCGATTTGGTCGAGGAAATGGCAAGCTTTCTGGCGTAATCACCGAAAGCGGCCTTGATTGCTTTGGTTTCCGTAGCATCGTTGGCCATTGTACCGGTGCCATGGGCATTGATGTACCCGACGTCTTCTGGGTTCAATTTGCCATCTGCCAGACATGCGTTGATCGCGGCCACTGCTCCGGTTACCGACGGCAGTACGATGTCGGAAGCGTCGGAACTCATCCCGAAGCCGGCGAATTCACCCAGGATCTCGGCGCCTCGGGCCAAGGCCTTGTCACGGTTCTCCAGCACCAGAATGGCTGCGCCTTCGCCAAGCACCATGCCGGCTCGGTTGCGCGAGAACGGGCGGCAGATATCGGGTGCCATGACGCGCAGGGCTTCCCACGCCTTGATCGTGCCGAATGTGAACACCGCTTCAGTTCCTCCGGTGACGGCAACGTCTACACACCCCGATCGCACCATATGATAGGCGACCCCCATGGCGTGATTGGCTGAGGCGCAGGCGCTCGCCACTGTGAAGGATGGGCCGGTAAGGCCATGCTCCATCGTGATGTGGCTCATGGCGGCAGAGATCATCAATCTCGGGATGGTCAAGGGATGGGCCCGCTTGGCTCCCTCGGCATAGATGCGATGGTAGCTTTCATCGATCGTCGTCACGCCGCCTACGCCGGTTCCTAGAATGGTGGCAGTGCGGTCTCCGGTTCCATCGCGGAACTCCAGGCCGCTTTGGGAGGTCGCTTCGCGAGCCGCCACCAGGGCAAACTGGGTGCAGCGGTCGAGCAATGGCAGTTGCTTGTCGGAGAAGTGCTGGTTCGGATCAAAGCCGCGAACCTCGGCTCCGACTTTGGTGATAAGCCCTTCGGTGGGAATGTTGGCGAGAGGTCCGATAACGGTCTTGCCGCTACGTAATCTGACCGCCATTTCTACAGCGTTGTTGCCCAGCGGCGATACTACGCCAAGACCGGTGATCACCACACGGTTCATAACGCCGTGCCTTTCGCTTGAAAACGAGGGAACTGAATAGGTGGGAGCATCAGCCGGGGTGTTGTTGCGTCACCAAGCGATCGACGGCGCTGATCACTTCTCCGACGGTCTGGAAGGATATGCCGGCCGAATTCTGATCGCTTGGCGAATAGGGCACCTCGATGTCGAATTTCTCTTCGATGGCGAAGACCAGCTCGACGATATCGATCGATTGCAGGTCGAGTTCGGACAGCTGTGTCTCCGGTTTCAATGTGGCCGGGTCTGCCTTCGCCTGTTTGGCGATGATCTCAATGATGTCGCTTGGATTGACCATATTCGATGTGCCCCACAACAAGGACTGCTGCCCAGTCTTGAACAAGTCCAGGATTCTAACCGTTTCTTCGCTTATAAGGAAATCAGCCCCTGTCGTCTTGATGATTTTGTCTGTCCGGCTGAGCCCCGCGGCCGGAGCCCGGTCACCCGACCATTGTCGCTATTCTTGACCTTGAGGCTGCGACATTGTGGCTAGGTCGGTCTAGCAGCTTTCGGTTGCGATGCGAAACATCTCGTCCTGCAGCCTGAGGGCATGTTTTCGGGCATCGAAGTTCCTTGCAGCACGCTGGCGGGCTGCTGCCCCGTGCCGCGCGCGTAGCGCCGGGTCACGGAAATAGGCTAGGCAGGCGTCGGCGAGGCCGGGGATGTCCGGAGGCTTGCCGCACGCCAGACGACCCTCGACACCGTCATCGATCATTTCGCCTATGCCGCCCATAGCGAAGGCCACCACGGGCTTGGCCATGGCCAACGCTTCCATGACGGCTCGCGGTAGCGGGTCCTCATAGACGCTCGGCACGACGGCCACGTCGAAATCAGCCACATAGGACTTCACATCCGCCCGGAAGCCGACGAACTTGACGTTGTCCCCAAGGCCTAATTGGTCGACGAGCGCACGGCACTCCTCAAGATGGTCGGGACGCAGATCCTGTGGGGTATCGCCCAGAATGACGAAGCGGCAAAGCCGCCGCTCGTTCGGGCTGAGTTTGTCGACCACGATGCGGGCGGCCTGGATTAGCTCGATAAATCCCTTGCGCGGCAAGATGCGCCCATGGC
>JBJKRM010000176.1:0-6337 GCA_046704685.1 Rhizomicrobium sp. | reverse complement strand
GCACCCAGCACATACGCCATGACGATGTTGCTCAGAAACCCGGTGACACGCGAGATCGCGGTGAACCCGGCAACGGTCAGCAGGCGCTTGAACATGAAATTCCGGTAACCAACGGTTCGGCGGGACTCATTACTTACCCTTCCTGCCGGGACAGGTCGATCCGGCGGACGGCAGCATGACGCGGATCGGTGCCACTTTCCGGCACCAAGCCTTGAACCAATCGGGGCCAAGACCGATATTATGAGTGAAATGCGGCCCGACCGGGCCAGAAGGAAGGATTACCTATGGCCGACTACAACTCCAATCGAATCAGCCGGGGCGGTGTGTTTGAGTCCGGCGCGATCGATGCCGGTCTGCGCGCCCACATGCTCCGTGTCTACAACTACATGTTCCTGGCCCTCGTGGTCACGGGAGTGGTGGCATATGGGCTCTACGCCCTATCGGTGACCACTGATCCCTCGATGGCGGCGGCCCGATTGCCGGACGGTCTGATGCTCACGAGCCTGGGCGTTGCGCTGTTCGTCTCGCCGCTGAAGTGGGTGCTCGCGCTGGCGCCGCTTGGCTTGGTGATCTTCATCAACGCACGCCTGCAGCGGATGAGTTTCGGCGGGGCCCAGACGGCGTTCTGGGTATTCTCCGGGCTGGTCGGCGCCTCGCTGGCCGTCATCTTCCTGGTCTACGCGACAGCAAGCATCGCCGAGGTCTTCTTCATCACCGCGGCGGCGTTCGGTGGGCTGAGCCTTTACGGCTACACCACCAAGAGCGATCTGTCGGCGATCGGCTCGTTCCTGATCATGGGCGCCTGGGGCCTGATCATCGCCCTTTTGGTAAACATGTTCTTGCAGTCGTCGATGTTGATGTGGATCGCGTCGGTGGCTGGCGTCGGCATCTTCGCCGGTTTGACGGCGTACAACACGCAACAGATCAAGGAAATGTACTACGCCGGCGACGACACCGCGGTTGCGGGCAAGAAAGCGGTCTGGGGCGCACTGGCGCTCTATATCGATTTCATAAATATGTTCCAATTCTTGCTGTTTTTGATCGGTGGTAGCCGCCGGTGATCACCGGCAGGTTGTGACTACATCAGGGCCCCGGGTACTACCGGGGCCCTTTTTGTTTGTTTTCGATACAGTTTGGACAGGCCTCTCCGGCACATCTTGCCGCAGTTTGGCATTGTGAGCCATTTTTCATGCCGCGCCTTGAAATGGTCACTATTGGACCATTCCCCCGCCTTCATGGACCACGATAAGGCGCACCGTCGGCTGGTTCGATCGCGGTGCTGCTCTGCGACTTATCAAGCCCCCCAGCCCCCCAGTCCGGGGCGGTCCGCCAGGACCAGCCGACCTCTCCCTAACTGAAGAACTTGGCTAGCGCGGCGTTCAGCGCCGCGCGCCCCTTTCCCGTCAGAAACCGAGCTTGCGCAGGATGGCCCCCATATGGCCAAAGGCGCCGCCCACTCCTCCTGTCAGAAGCGAAATGCCGGTCCCGGTCGACATCATCGACGCTTGGGTATCCCCCAGCAGTATCGAGAACGCCAAGGCCGGAACGACGCACAGCCCACCGGCGATAGCCCCGCCCAGAGCGCCCAGGGCATAGCCGCGCCCCAGAATCAGGCCGTAGACATACCCGGCCGTGGCCGAACACATCATGCGGCCGAATGTGAACATATGGAGCGCCACCCACGGAAAGAAATGCGCTGCGATCGCCAGGACAAACTGCAACGCAGTCCCGAGCACAGCAGCGCGCAGCAGTATCCGGGAATCGATCATTTGCGCCTCCTGGCCATGTCGCATTCGTAACCCTTCAAGGGTTGCGAGCGAAAGCCGATTTCTCTAATGGGTTTTGCCCTCGGAACCTCCCGCAGCCAAACATGATTGAAATTGTAGGACTTACCAAACGCTTCGGGCCTGTGACAGCCGTCACCGGGCTCAGCCTCAAGGTGACCAAAGGCGAGGTTCTCGGCTTTCTCGGGCCGAATGGTGCGGGCAAGTCGACCACCATGAAGATGATCACCGGCTATCTCGCGGCAGATGAAGGCTCGGTGAAGGTCTGCGACCATGATGTGGAAACGGACACCACCGCGGCGCAGGCATGCATCGGCTATCTGCCGGAAGGCGCCCCCGCCTACGGCGACATGACGGCGCGCCAATTCCTGCAGTTTGTCGCGGAGGTCCGCGGTCTGAAGAGCGCCGATGCCAAGGCGCGCATCGCCGAGGCCATCGAGAAGGCCGAACTCGGCCCGGTTCTGGAGCAGCCGATCGAGACCCTGTCGAAGGGGTTCAAGCGCCGCGTCGGGCTGGCGCAGGCGATCCTGCACGATCCGCCGGTGCTGATCATGGACGAGCCGACCGACGGCCTTGACCCCAACCAGAAGCATTCCGTGCGCGGCCTGATCAAGGCGATGGCGCCACAGAAGGCGATCATCGTCTCGACGCACCTGCTCGAGGAAGTCGAAGCGATTTGCACACGTGCCGTCATCATCGACCGAGGCGCCATCGTCGCCGACGGAACGCCGGCCGAGTTGCTCGCCCGTTCCCGCTATCACAATGCCGTGACCATGACACTGGCCAAGGCGCAGGCCGACAGCGTGGTGACAAAGTTGAAAACCCTGGCGCCTGTGGCGCAAGTGGAGCGTAGCGAGAGCGGCGACGACATACGGCTCACGGCCTTTCCCAGAAGTGGGGCCCTTCTGATCGAGGCAGTCAGCACGCTGGCCGGGCGCGAAGGCTGGAAGCTCAAGGAACTCTACGCCGAGCCCGGACGTCTCGACGAGGTGTTCCGCGCCATCACCACATCCGATGCGGCTCGGGCCAAGGCGGCACGGCAATGAATCACCTCATTCCCATCTTCAAGCGCGAGTTCACTAGCTATTTTGCGACGCCGTTGGCCTATGTGTTCATCGTGATCTTCCTCTTCGCGATGGGCGCCTTCACTTTTTATGTGGGGCATTTCTACCAAAACGGCATCGCCGATCTCGGCGTGTTCTTTGCCTATCATCCCTGGCTCTATCTGTTCCTGGTTCCGGCGATCTCCATGCGCTTGTGGGCCGAGGAACGGCGCACCGGCACGATGGAGCTGTTGCTCACCCTGCCTATCCCGCTGTGGGCCACCGTGCTCGGCAAGTACCTGGCGGCGTGGGCCTTCACCGGCATTGCCCTTCTCCTCACCTTCCCGATCTGGATAACGGTCAACTATCTCGGCCGACCGGACAACGGCGTCATCCTGGCCAGTTACACCGGCAGTTTCCTGGTGGCCGGCGGCTATCTGGCGATCGGCGCCTGCATTTCGGCCATCACCAACAATCAGGTGATCGCCTTTGTGGTCAGCGTCGTGGTGTGCTTCCTGTTCACCGTCTCCGGCACGCCGCTGGTGCTCGACTTCTTCCATGCCTGGGCGCCGACCGTTCTCAGCGATGCCATCGCCTCGTTCAGCTTCATCACCCATTTCACGTCGATTACAGCGGGCGTGCTCGACCTCAGGGACATCGTGTTCTTCTTCTCCCTGATTGCACTGTTCCTGGCTGCCAATGTGGTGGTGGTCGACCTGAAGAAGGGGGGCTGAAATGAAGATGCTCTCCCGGAAATCCTATGGGTTGGCCGCCATCGCCCTGGCCGCCGTCGTTTTCTTCGGGGTCAACATCGCTGTCGACGCAACCATCACCAACGCCCGGCTCGACCTGACCGACAACGGCCGCTTCACCCTTTCGCAGGGCACCAAGAACATCATCGACAGCCTGCGCGAGCCGATCACCCTGCGCCTGTACTTCTCCAAGGAGGCAGCCGCCGATTACGCCCAGACCCGTGCTTATGCGGACCGGGTGCGTGATCTTTTGCGCGAATACGCCTCGCGCAGCGGCGGCAAGATCATCTTCGAGGAAGTCGATCCGCAGCCCTTCACGCCCGCTGAGGACGAAGCGACGGCCGACGGCATCACGGCCGTGCCGACGGATTCCGGCGAGTCCGTCTATTTCGGCCTGGTGGGCACCAACCGGATCGATGGCCGTCAAGTGATCCCCTATTTCAGCCCGGATCGCGAAGGTCTGCTGGAATACGACATTTCCTCGCTCATCTACCGGCTCTCCTCGCCCAAGAAAGACAAGGTCGCTATCATCTCCGGTCTGCCGCTGGAGACTGGCCCGGGCGGCATGCGGGCGATGATGGCTGGCCGTTCGCGCCCATTCGCCATCTATCAGGAGCTGTCGCAGTCCTACGACACCCAGATCCTGTCGCACGATTTCAAGAAGATTCCGGCCGGCACCGACGTTTTGATGATCGTTCAGCCGGGCAATCTCACGGACGTACAGACCTACGCCATCGACCAGTATGTCTTGAAGGGCGGCCACGCGCTGGTGTTCGTCGATCCGAACTCCGAGCTTGCTCAACAGAGCGCCGGTGGCGGCATGAACGCCATGATGGCGCAGACCTCATCGACCTTGCCGCGGCTTTTCCAGTCCTGGGGCATCGCTTTCAACACCAAGAAGGAAATCGGCGATCTCCAGCTGGCGCAGCGTGTGCAACTGTCGCGGCAAGGGCCGCCGATGCGCTATCCCGTGTGGCTGCACCTCACCCGCGATCAGTTCAGCGACAGTGATCCGGTCACCGCCAATCTCAAGGATCTCAACCTCGCCAGCGTCGGTTCGCTGCGCCCGCTGAAGAATGCCACCACCAAATTCTCTTCGCTGATCCATTCGTCGAACGAAGCGGCACTGCTGGACGTCGCCAAGACCCGGGCCATGGTGATGTCCACTCCGCAGGACATCGCGTCCACCATCAAGCCCACCGGCAAAGAGTATGCCATTGCCGCCCGTATCACCGGCCCGGCCAAGACTGCCTATCCCAGTGGGCCGCCCTCCGGCGTGACGGGGCACGAGGTCAAGTCCGCCAAGAACATCAACGTCATCGTCATGGCCGACACCGACCTGTTCGATGACCGCTTCTGGGTCCATATCGATCAGATGTTCGGCAAGACGGTGGCAGCCCCCTTCGCCAACAACGACGCGTTTGTGATGAACGCCGTGGAAAACCTGACCGGATCGAGCGACCTCATCTCGCTACGCACCCGCGCCACCAACGACCGGCCGTTCCTGGTGGTCCAGCACCTTCAGGCCGATGCGGAGCGCCAGTTCAAGCAGCAGGAGGACACGATCAAGGAGCGCCTGTCCGAGACCGAACAGCAGCTGAAAAACCTGCAGTCCGGCAGCGGCAGCGGCACCAGCATGGGAATCTCGCCCAAGCAGGAAGCGGCGATCAACCAATTCAAGCGGCAGCTGGCGGAGATCCGCACGCAGCTGCGCCAAGTGCAGCACAATCTGCGTCAGGATGTCGACGCCCTGGGCAACTTCCTCGCCTTCGTCAACATCGCCCTGGTTCCGATCCTGGTGGCGGTCTTCGCCCTTGTTCTCGCGTGGCTGCGCCGGCGCCGCCGCGCCCGCGCAATCCCGTTGTGAGGCGGCGATGACCCTGCGTGCCTATTTCTACTCCAAGCGCAATCGCAACTTGGCGGCTCTTGCGGGCGTGGCTGTGATCAGCGTGGTCCTGGCTTTCCTTGCCTTGCATCATCGCCAAGCGATCCTCTCGCCGCACTACACGCCGCAGCTGGTCTTCCCCGGCCTCGCTCATGCGCTGAACACCGGCGAGGTCACCCACATACGAATTTCATCAAAAAAAGACGGCACGTTCGATGTGGCCTTCGTCCCCACCAAGGGCTGGGTCCTGCCTGACCGGATGAACTATCCGGCTTCCTTCGAGCGGGTGAAGAAGACGCTGGTGGCGCTGGCTGCCATGCAGACCATCGAGCCGAAAACTGACAATCCGCAGCTTTTCCACTACGTTGATCTCGACGCCCCTCCAAAAGGCAACGGCGTCGCCATCACGTTGACGGGCGACAAAGGGCATGTGATCGCCGCCCTGATCGCAGGCAAATCCGAATCCGTCGGCGACGAAGCGAGCATCGGCCTGTTCGTGCGCAAGGCGAACGAGAAACAGAGCTGGCTGGCGAAAAGCCCGACGGCGATAAAGTCTGACCAATCGGACTGGATGGACAAATCCGTACTCGATGTGGCTCGCGACCGCGTCGCCAGCATCGACGTGCAGCCGGCAACCGGTCCGTCCTATGCCGTCAGCCGCGACAAACCCAGCGAGACGACGTTCAAGGTTTCGCCCCTGCCGAAGGGACGTGAGCTTGCTTACGCCGGTGCCGGCGACAGTGAAGCCTCGGTGATGGATGGCTTCACCTTTGACGACATCAAACCAAGCAGCGCATTCGATTTCAGCAATGCCGCCCGTGTCACGGCGCGCACCTTCGACGGTCTTATCGTGTCGGTCGACGTGATCAAGCA
>JBJKRM010000175.1:0-7263 GCA_046704685.1 Rhizomicrobium sp. | reverse complement strand
CTGTCAGGGGCTCCGCTCAAGAACGTGCATCAGACCTGCGCCGAGTTGAACACGCATCAGCAGCAGCTGCGCCAAGTGGCGGCGGAGATCGGAGCCGGCGTCATCGGGCTGGGCTATGCGCCGACATGGCCGCTGTCCGAAGTCTATCCCATGCCGAAGGGCCGCTATGAGATCATGCGCCGCTACATGCCGAAGGTGGGCGGCTATGGCGAGGAGATGATGTTCCGTACCTGCACCGTGCAGGTGAATCTCGATTTCTCCTCGGAAGCGGACATGGTGAAGAAGTTCCGCGTCGGCCTGGCGCTGCAGCCGGTCGCCACCGCCTTGTTCGCCAATTCGCCGTTCCGGGAAGGCAAGCACAACGGCTTCCTCTCCTATCGCAGCCATGTGTGGACCGATGTCGACAATGACCGCGCCGGCATGCTGCCCTGGGTGTTCGACAGCGGCATGGGCTTCGAGCGCTATGTCGACTACGTGCTCGATGTTCCGATGTATTTCGTCTATCGCGACGGCCAGTACATCGACGTCGCCGGCAAGAGCTTCCGCGATTTCCTCGCGCACAAGATCCCCGAAGTCCGGCACATCGAACCGCAGCTGTCGGATTGGGCCGATCACCTGACCACGATCTTCCCGGAAGTGCGCTTGAAGCGCTTTCTCGAGATGCGCGGCGCCGACAGCGGCACCTGGCGGCGCATCTGCGGCCTGCCGGCGCTGTGGGTTGGCATCTTCTATGACCAGACCGCGCTCGATGCGGCCTGGGATCTGGTCAAGGACTGGACCGCCGAGGAGCGACAGGCCATGCGCGATGCCGTTCCGCATCTGGCGTTCAAGACGCCGTTCCGCTCCACCACGGTGTGGGAGCTGGCCCAGCGCATGATCGAGATATCGGCCGAAGGGCTGAAGCGCCGTGCCGCGCACGATTCCATGGGCATGACCGAGGAAGGCTTCCTGGTGCCTTTGCTTGAGCTGGTATCGCGCGGCTATACGCGGGCCGAGGAACTGCTGCAGCTTTATCGCGGCGAGTGGGGCAAGGACCTCACCAATATCTTCACCGAATACAACTTCCTGTGACCGGCGCGGCCGCTACAGCACGTTGATCCGCGCCTTGCAGTAGAGCTGCGCATTGTGGGGAACGGCCGTCTTCGTCTGGGTGCCGTTCCGGTACAGCACCGAGATCGTCTTCTTCGTCCGGTCGGCACAGACCTCGGCAACGTTGGACTCGGCTCGCGGCGCCTTGGGGTCGGGCACGGCGCATACCACAGTGCCGTCATAGTAGCTCTGCTTGAGTTTCTGGGTGTCGTAGCGATGGTTGCCGATGCCGACGTGGAAATAGCCGGCCCCGCCGACGGTCTGGGTGTATTGCGTATCCTCGCCGTAGCAGACACCGATCCAGGTTTGTCCGGCGGACGTCTTGTTTGCTGCGGGGGCAGCGGAGGAGAGCATGGCCGTTGACGAGAGCACGGTCAAAGCAGCGGCGAGGCACAGGACACGCATAGGGACCTCCTGGAAGCGGTCGATCATCCGACGGACGGTGCAATCGAGGCAAGCCGCTCAGTCGACGACATTCACCACTGCGTGGCAATAGGCTGGAACGTTTTCCGGGCGCACGCCTTTGCGGTACTGCGAGCCGTAAACCAGCCTGATGGTCTGATTGGCGTTGTCCGCACAGATGGCTTCGACCTGGTTCGGGGCGGCCTTGGTGGTCGTGCTGCCGCAGATTATCTTGCCGTCGAAATAGTTCTGCTTGAGCTTGATCGAGGTGAAGGTGCCGTCGCTCTGGCCGATATGGAGGTATCCGTCGCCGCCGACGGTCTGCACATACTGGATCTGCTTCTGTCCGGTGCAGGCCGCAGTCCAGACGCCCGCTTGCGCTGCAGGCAGGGACGCGGCCGCCAGGATTATGGCTAAGACGGATGCACGCATCATGGCCTCCTTTTGCTTGTCCATCGCCGGTCTACGGCGACGTTCAGTCTAACTCTATTTTGCGTTGGGATTGCGGCGGGGATCGTTCTGCCGTTCGACCATCCAGCCGGGATATTCCGGTTTCAGGGCGCTGAGCCGGTCGAGCCTGTCGAGTTCCTCTTGCGACAGCGTCAAATCGGCAGCGGCCAGGTTGTCATTCAGCTGTTCCAAAGTCTTCACGCCGATGATCACGCTGGTGACGAAGGGGCGCGACAGCACCCAGGCCAGCGCCACCCGCGCGGGACTGACGCCGTGAGCGGTGCCGATCTCGCGCATGGCATCGACCAGCTTCCAGGCGAGATCCTTGTCGACCGGCGGGAAATCGAACGTGGTGCGCCGGGCGCCCTCGGGGCCTTCGCTGCCGGGGCCGAATTTGCCCGACAGGATGCCGCCGGCCAGAGGACTCCACACCATCAATCCGATCTTCTGGTCTTCCAGCATCGGCTTGATGTCGCGCTCGATGTCGCGCCCGACGATCGAATAATAGGCTTGCAGGCTTTCGAAGCGCGCCCAGCCGCGCTTGTCGGCGATGCCTTGCGCCTTCATGATCCGCCAAGCCTGCCAGTTCGAGACGCCGGCATAGCGGACCAGCCCGCGCCGCACGAGATCGTCGAGCGCGCGCATCACTTCTTCCACCGGTGTGACAAGATCCTGCGCGTGGATCTGGTAGAGGTCGATGTGATCGGTCTGCAGCCGTTCAAGGCTCGCTTCCACCGCATCCATGATGTGGCCGCGGCTGGCGCCGGCGTCATTGGGGGAGTCGCTCATCCGGCCATAGAACTTGGTGGCGATCACCACATCGGACCGCTTGACGCCGATGTCCTTGAGGGCTTGTCCGAGCAGCGACTCCGACAGACCTACCGAGTAAATATCCGCCGTGTCGATGAAGTTGACACCGGCCTCCAGCGCCCGGGAGACCAGGGCCGTGGCCGTCTTCTGCTCGACCTTCCCGACCGCCTCGAAGAACCCCTTGCCGCCGAAGGTCATGGTCCCGAGGCAGATCTCGGAGACGTAAAAGCCGGTGTTGCCGAGCATTCGATAGTGCATGGGGATTCTCCTCGGGGAATAAAGTCTATATGGGCGCCGGCCATGACGGTTCCATCTTACAGTTTGGTCATGGGCGGCCGGTCAGGCGGCTAGTGGAGCGGATTTGACATTCGCTACGCTGTTTGGCGCGAATACCGAAAGCGGATGTTGGAATCGGACCACTAGGGAAGCTTCAGACGCACTCCTCCGGAAGCACAAAACCACCTTCCTCGTTCCGCGTGATGGGCTTGGCCCAGCGGACGGCGGCGAGGGGCAGTGTGCCGTAAAGATGCGGAAAAAGGGCGCCATCCCGTGACGGCTCGAAGCGCAAGGCTTCGCCCAGCGGCTCGGGGTCGACGGCGACCAGGACAAGATCCGTGGCGCCGGCATAATAGCGGACCAGCGTGCCGGGCAGCTGTCCGGCGGTGGAAAAGTGGATGAAACCGTCCTCCCGGTCCTTGGCGGAGCCCGCAAAAAGGGCCTGGCGTTCGGCTTGCGCCCATTCGGATTGGCGGCAGATCTTGTAGATAAGCATGGGGGCCTAAAGTAGCTGACCCTCCTGTTATATCTATAGTCCCACTGAATCGGGAGCGCTGATGCGCAAGCTTGTACAGAACATGCCCTGGCCGGTCGAATTCGCCATCGTCGTGGCCGGCGCATTCGGGCTTTCGATCATCGACAGCGTGCGCACCGTGTTGCATCCAGGCCCTGCGCAGGCCGAAATCGGCTTGTGGCACTCGATCGGCCTGCATGTTCTGACCTTGCTCATCCTGGGCGCCTTCCTGCGGATGCGCGGCTGGACATTCGCGCGCCTGGGCACGCAGTCGCACTGGATGGACGGCTTGTACGGCGCGGCGCTGGCCGCCGGCAGCTACCTGCTGTTCCTGCTCACCGTGATGGCACTCAATTCGGTCCTGCCGCAGCAGGTGAACGCCGCCTTGAAGCTGGAGCTGTTGCCCAAAGTGTTGTCGCCCTGGATCGTGGCCGCCCTGGTGCTGGTGAGCACGTTCTATGAGGAAGTTTTCGTCACCGGGTATGTCATCACGGCTCTGAAGGACAAAGTGGGCGAGACCGTCGCCATCAACGCCAGCGTCGTGATCCGGCTGTCGTATAACGTGGTCTACGGCGTCGTCGGCATCGTGGGGACGATCCCCATCGGACTGCTATTCGGTTACTGGTACGCGCGCACAGGGCGGCTGTGGCCTGTACTGGTCGCCCAGGGGGTCTTGAACCTCTTGGCCTTGTTGCCGCACTTGAGGTTTTGAATGTCGGCCGGGCAATGGCTATCTGAATCCAGCACCGCCCACCACCGTCAGGCCGCCGTTCCGCCGACAGTCAGCCCGTCGAGGCGCAGGGTCGGCTGGCCAACACCGACCGGCACGGACTGGCCGTTCTTGCCGCAGGTGCCGATGCCATCGTCGAGCTTCATGTCGTTGCCGATCATGGCGACGCGCGTCAGGCAGTCCGGTCCGTTGCCGATCAGGGTGGCGCCCTTGATCGGCGCCCCCACCTTGCCGTCTTCGATCAGATAGGCCTCGGTGCAGGAGAACACGAACTTGCCATTGGTGATGTCGACCTGTCCGCCGCCGAAATTGGTAGCGTAGATGCCTTTCTTGACGCTGGCCAGGATCTCGTCCGGCGTCTTGTCGCCGCCGAGCATGCAGGTGTTGGTCATGCGCGGCATCACCATGCTGGAATAGCTCTCGCGGCGGCCGTTGCCGGTCGGCTTCATGCCCATCAGCCGCGCATTCTGGCGGTCCTGCATATAGCCTTTCAAAATGCCGTCTTCGATCAGCACGGTGCGTGAGGTCGGCGTGCCTTCGTCGTCGATGGTGAGCGAGCCGCGCCGTCCGCCGATGGTGCCGTCGTCGACCACGGTGACGCCGGGCGAGGCGACGCGCTGGCCGAGCAGTCCGGCAAAGGCGCTGGTCTTCTTGCGGTTGAAGTCGCCCTCGAGGCCATGGCCGATGGCTTCGTGCAGCAGGATGCCGGGCCAGCCGGGCCCGAGCACCACCGTCATTTCGCCGGCAGGGGCGGGCATCGACTCCAGATTCACCAGCGCCTGCCGCAGCGCCTCGTCGATCGCTGCCTGCCAGTACTCAGGCTTCAAATAGGCCTCATAGCCGCCGCGGCCGCCACCGCCGAAGCTGCCGGATTCCTGGCGGTCGTTCTCCTCCACCACGACCGAAACGAACAGGCGGACGAGGGGGCGCACGTCGCGATAGGTCTCGCCGCCGGCGCGGATGATCTCCACATTCTGCCATTCGCCGGCGAGCGAGCAGGACACCTGCCGCACCCGTGAATCCTTGTTGCGGGCATAGGCATTCATCTCCTCCAACAGCTTCACCTTCTGTTCGAAGGCGGCGGTCTGCAGCGGATCGATGTCGGCATAGAGCTTGATGTTGGTGCGGGACGGAGGCGCGGCAGCCACTCCGGAATAGCCTTTCGCCACGGCCTGAACGGTCTGGGCGGCCCGCGCGATGGCGTCTTCCGACAGCTCATTGGCATGGGCGTAGCCGGTGGCCTCGCCGGCGACGGAGCGCAGGCCAAAACCCTGGGAGGTGTCGAAATTGGCGGCCTTGAGACGGCCATCATCGAACGCGAAGGACTCGCTCTGGCAGAATTCCAGGAAGAGCTCCCCGTCGTCCGCCCCCGCGAGTGCTTCGTCGACTCGGGCTTGCACTTTGGCCCGGTCCATCCCGGTGCGGGCGAAAAACAGGTCGGCTGCCATTCCAGTTCCTTCCATTCTCAAGGGTGATGACGTGGCGTCAGGAGTAAGGCTGCACTCTCAAAATATCGGGGGGAAGAGCATGAAAAACAAGCAGTTCCCTGCGGCACCAGCGGCGTCCTGTCGCAGCTTCATTAGCTTCTAATTCGCACATAGAATCTCGAATTGGAATTATTAAAGTCTACTGTCCACGGCACGATTCATTCGCAAGTCGGTACTTATACGAGGCGAACCGCATGTCGCTCAGAAGAATTGCCTTTTCGGCTTTGACACTGCCCCTTTTGACGGGCGCGGCGTTGGCGGAGCACGCCCACAACTGGGAAATGGGCATGCAGCCTGCGGTCACCCCGGTGATGGTCGAGCTCGAGAAATTCCATACCGAGCTGGTGGTCATTATCACCACCATCTGCGTTTTCGTTGCGGGCCTGCTCATCTATGTGATGCTGCGCTACAACCATCGCACCAACAAGACACCGTCGCGGACCCACCACAACACCATCCTCGAAGTGGTGTGGACCCTGGTCCCGGTGATCATTCTGGTCATCATCGCGATCCCCTCTTTCAAGCTGCTGTATTTCGAGGCGGACATTCCCAAGCCTGATGTGACGTTCGAGGCGATCGGCCATCAGTGGTACTGGACCTATGCCTTTCCCAAGAACGGCGGCTTCCAGTTCGATTCCACCATGTTGAGCGATGCGGCCGCGAAAAAGGCCGGCGAGCCACGCCTGCTTGGTGTCGACAATCCCGTTTACGTGCCGGTCAACAAAGTGGTGGAGGTCATCACCACGGGAGCTGACGTCATCCATTCCTGGGCGGTGCCCGCCTTCGGCGTGAAGATGGACGCCATCCCTGGCCGCCTCAATCACACCTGGTTCAAGGCCACCAAGCTCGGCACCTATTACGGCGAATGCTCGGAGCTGTGCGGTGCCAACCACGCCTTCATGCCGATCGAGGTCAAGGTCGTCACCGAGGCCCAATATGAGGCTTGGCTGGCGCGGGCCAAGAAGGAATACGCCAGCAATGACGCCGTGCGCGTCGCATCGAACTAGTGGGGTCTGACACATGGCGGAAGTAGCTCACGCGCACGAAGATCATCCGCACGGCTGGCGACGCTTCGTCTATTCGACGAACCACAAGGACATCGGCACGATGTACCTGTGTTTCGCGATCTTTGCGGGGGTCGTCGGCGGCCTGTTGTCGATGGCGATGCGCGCCGAGCTGATGTACCCGGGCCTGCAGATCTTCCCCAACCCGCATATGTTCAACGTCATCGTCACGGCCCATGGCATGATCATGAACATCTTCATGATCATGCCGGCGATGATCGGCGGCTTCGGCAACTGGCTGGTGCCGATGATGATCGGCGCGCCGGACATGGCGTTCCCGCGCATGAACAATATCTCGTTCTGGCTGCTGCCGTTCTCCTTCACGCTGCTGGTGCTCTCGATGTTCGTCACCGGCGACTCCGGCGGGATGGGAATGGGCGGCGGCTGGACCATCTACGCGCCGCTTTCTACGGCGGGCTCGCCGGGTCCGGCGATGGATTT
>JBJKRM010000174.1:0-3174 GCA_046704685.1 Rhizomicrobium sp. | reverse complement strand
TCCACCGGCACCACAAAGAGCCTGACGCTCAATACGACGAGACAGGCCTATGCTATCTCCGGCATTGCGCTGGCCAGCGATGTCGCCACAGCGCAAGTCGGTACCGATTTGCCTTGGCGCCAGATCTGCACCTGCACCTCGGTTATGATGGGCTGATATCCAACCACTCTTGGGAAAATACAATCACTGCACAGTTGGGATGGAGCCTCTAGGGTAAAACGATTGCACGAGTTTCTTGAGGGAAGACTATCGCGAAATTGGGACTACTGAACATTTCCTCAAGAAGACCACGAAAGCGACACTCCGTGTTGTCGTAAATGCAGCGAAGTGCTAGCCGCTGGATCAAGTTGCGCTTCGTCCCCCGCTACTCGATGCAATTAATCTGGGATTGCGTTTGCGGTGTGACCTGCCACGTCCGGCGAGCCAGCCAATCAACACGCCGGGAATTAGCATCGCCAGCCCGATCTCCCAGAACGGCTTTAGGTCGAACTCGAACTTTGTTGAATCGCCGAAATTGATCGAAGGGGTCGCGCCCAGCCACATGCCGGCTACTTGGCAGACGAGAAAGAACACGCCCAGTGCCGCCAGGAGCCATCCGGCAAGGCGGGCGACACCGCCCGCTTTGCCGGTGACAAGATGAATGAGCAGCGCCAGTACCCCGATCGCCAACAGCACGCCGCCCAGATAAACGAGCGGCATCATCAGCGGCATCATCTTGACCATCAGGTCGAGCATGGTTTGTTTCAAGACCGCCTCCTGGGTCCGCTATTTCTGGCGGATGAAGTCGCCGGTGGCGCAGACGCCCGCATCGGTACAGCCGTTCATGTGCCAAGTATCGTCCTGCACAGTCATCTTGGTGTTGTAGGTTTCGCCCGAAGCGGGGTGGGCGATCTTGCCGACGAAGCTGCCGTCGGGCTGCGGCGTGAGTTTGGAGCGGATCATCTCCATGCCGATGTTCTTCGGCCCGGCAGTCACCGTCGCGCACAGGCCCGCACCCGATGGGTTGGTCGCGCATTGCTTCACCTGGATCGTGAAATCGGTCCACTTCCAGGTACCGACCATCGATTTCACACTGGCGGCGTTCGCCGGAACGGCGATCGCGGCAACAAGGATGGCACCAGCAAGCAGTCTTCCCTTCAGCATGGCAATACCCCCATCTTATGTCTGATAAAAAATGGAGAGTGGCGGGTGCCACTCTCCAAATCCGCATGTCAGAACTGGTAGCGATAGCCGATTGTGAAATCCAACTGGGACATCTCGAGCTTGATCGTCCGATTGGGGTTGGGTCCCATCGGCGTGATCTCGATGCCGCTCACCGAATGCGACGGAACATACATGGCTGCGAAATCGATAACGGCGTGATCGGAGATTCTGTCGGAGAAGCCGGCCGCGATGTGATCCGTCACCACGCCTGGGGCCAGGATGTTGATCGTGACCGAACTCGATTCGATCGGGCTGTTGTTGTGGGCATAGCCGGCGCGCAGCGTGACGTCGGGCGTCAGCTTGTACGCCAAGCCGAGCGAGACCACATTAACATCCTCCCAGTCAAAGCCGGGGCCGTCGTCGGAGCCGAACAGCGCCGGATTGGCTGACGAGTTGGCGACCGAGGCGGTCCCTTCGTAGAAGATATGCTTGTAGTCGAGCATCGCCGTGAGTTTGGGCGTGATGTCCCAGGCAATGCCCGCCGTGATGTTGGCCGGAATGTCGAATCCGCCCTGCTCGGCAAACAGGCCCTTGTACTTGGAGAACTTCGACATCCACATGGGTGTTGCGCCGCTGACGGCCAGGCGGAGCTCGGGTGTCACGGCGTAGATCAGTCCGGCTTTGAGCCCGCCGCCGACCGAATAGGAAATACCGCGATTGGTGAGATTGGCCGGGTCCGCCGACATGCCGTACATGGCGAACAGGCCAAGGCCCTCGGCGCTGAACATTTGAAGCGCAAAGGTCGGTGCGATGCCCAGCGACAGGTTGCCGGATTTCCAGGCGTATCCGGCCGAGATGAACATCTGGTTCAGATTGACGCCGGTCTTGCCGCCGCAGAACACGCCCGAGTAGCCCGTCGGGCAACTGGCATTTGCCACGTCCGCATAGTCCGTGTTCATGCCCCCATTAGCGTACATGGCGATGCCCCAGGACGAATGCTCGTCGATGGGTTGGCTAAGGGCAACGCCGGGCACCAGGAAGAACTTGTTGCGGCTCGCCACGCTGCCGGAGGACATACCGCCGGGCGCCACGAAGCCAGGGCCTGTCGCGTCGTATTTGCGATCCGGTGAGAACAGCGAAATGTCGATCTCGAGTTCCTCGCCCACCGAGGTCAGGCCCGCCGGATTTGTCGCCAGCGTCATGGCGTCTTCCGGATTGGCCACGCCCGTACCGGCTTGCGCCTTCTGGATCGCGCTGTAGCCCGGCATGAAATAGCCTTCGGTTGCCTGAGCTGGAAACGTCAGTGATCCGCACACAACAGCTGCTGCCGTAGCGGACAGCAACGCAATTCTTCTCATATGATTTCCCCTCATACATGTTTTCCTTTTGTCGGGTGAACTCGTGCTTGGCCCGTCAAGTCGTCACCGCTTGTGACCCTCGAACTGGCCTTGTTCTGTGTTCTTGGTGAAAAGCGGAGCAGTCTCAGGGCGATCACGCGGGGCGCACACTGCGCCAGCAGGCAGAGGCCGCCGGCGATGACGACGGCAATCACGACAGCCGCGGCAAATCCCGCAATGATGACGGCAATGTCCCTTGCCAATGTGCCGTTCAGGATCAGCCCGAAAATCAGGAGACCGGCGAACAGCAGGACAACGCTGCTTACCCGATTCATCGCGCTGTCTGCCTCGCGATATTTTTCTACATGCGAATATTCGAGTCTTCGAATATTCGCATGATATGATTCCAGATTTATTTAGTATTCGCTTAGACGTTCCACCAGGGAGCGTTTTGCCGCGTGGTCGCTGGCTGGCAGACTTTCGAAAAATTCAAAGGAGCAACGGCAACAGCGCTCGCCATTCGTCGTGTTCGCGAGAGAACAGTCGTTGTGGACTTTCAGAGCATGAGTGGTCAGCGTAGTCGCGACGCAATTTCAACCTCGCCACGCAGTCAGGAATTTCCACGCTGCATTCAGCAACGCGGACATGGATATGAGACGCTCGTTTTTGTGGACCCATCGGCGGACCGCGCCAC
>JBJKRM010000173.1:0-3998 GCA_046704685.1 Rhizomicrobium sp. | reverse complement strand
GTTCATCGCCGACCACCTCGACCTCAAGGATGAGGAAGTGGTGCGCGTCGAGCAGCTGATCGGCCTGGCCGACCTCAAGCAGCTGATCCTCAAGGAGCGCCCCGATCTGCAGTTCAAGCCCTTCGTGGCGCGCTTTCCCGAGCGCATCCGCGATCACGGCGGCGACTGTTTCGCCGCCATCCGGGCCAAGGACATCATCGTCCACCACCCCTTCGAGAGCTTCGACGTGGTGGTCGGGTTCCTGCGGCAGGCGGCGGCCGACCCCGACGTGGTGGCGATCAAGCAGACGCTGTACCGCACCTCCAGCGATTCCCCGATCGTGGCGGCGCTGATCGAGGCGGCCGAATCCGGCAAGTCGGTCACGGCGCTGATCGAGCTGAAGGCGCGCTTCGACGAGGCGGCCAACATCAAATGGGCGCGCGACCTGGAGCGCGCCGGCGTGCAGGTGGTCTACGGCTTCATCGAGCTCAAGACCCACGCCAAGGTCAGCCTGGTGGTGCGGCGCGAAAGCGGCCAGCTGCACACCTATGTGCATTTCGGCACCGGCAATTATCATCCGGTGACGGCCAAGGTTTACACCGATCTGTCGCTGTTCAGCGCCGATCCGGCGCTGGGGCGCGATGCGGCGCAGATGTTCAACTATGTGACGGGCTATGCCGAGCCGCAGAAGCTCGAGAAGATCGCGGTGTCGCCGCTCAACCTGCGCCAGACCCTGATGGCGGGGATCGAGAAGGAGATCGAATACGCCCGTGCCGGCAAGCCGGCCGCCATCTGGATCAAGGTCAACTCGCTGGTCGATCCCGACATGATCGACGCCCTCTACAAGGCCAGCAGGGAGGGCGTGCGAATCGAGATCATCGCCCGTGGCATCTGCTGCCTGAAGCCGGGCGTGCCGGGCCTGTCCGACAACATCCGGGTCAAGAGCATCGTCGGGCGATTCCTCGAGCACGGCCGCATCATCGCCTTCGGCAACGGCTATGGTCTGCCGCACTCCAAGGCCAAGGTCTTCATTTCCTCGGCTGACTGGATGCCGCGCAATCTCGACCGGCGCGTCGAGGCGCTGGTGCCGGTCGACAATCCCACTGTGCACCAGCAGGTGCTGGACCAGATTCTGGTAGCCCAGATCAAGGACCAGGCGCAGACTTGGCACATGAACAGTGGCGGCAGCTATGTCCGCGACGACGCGTCCGACTCGCCGAATGCGTTTTCGGCGCATACCTACTTCATGACCAATCCTTCCCTTTCAGGGCGCGGCCGGGCCCTGCGGATCAACCAGCCGCATCCGGTGGGCCCCAGCCGCGAGTGAGCATGGACCCCACCCTTCCCGTCGACGTCGGTGAAGACATGCTGCCGCGTGCCGAACCCGGCCGGAAGGGGCGCATCGGCATTGTCGACATCGGATCGAATTCGGTGCGTTTCGTGGTGTTCGATTCCCTGTCGCGCACGGCGCACACCGTGCACAACGAGAAGACCATCTGCTCCATCGGCCGCGAGCTCGGCACCACCGGGATGCTCTACCGCGAAGGCGTCGAGCAGGCGCTGGAGGCGCTGCGGCGCTTCCGCATTCTGGGTGACCGGCTGGATGTCACGATGCGCGATGCGGTGGCCACGGCCGCCGCCCGCGACGCCAGCAACGGCGCGGAATTCGTGCGCCGGGCGGAGGCAGCCTGGGGCGGTCCGGTGCGGGTGCTGGCCGGTGAGGAAGAAGCGCGTCTGGCGGGCGAGGGGGTTCTGGCCTCCATTCCGGATGCCGAAGGACTGACGGCCGATCTCGGCGGCGGCAGTCTCGACATGGTGGTCATCAAGAACGCGCGCACCGGCGAGGCCTGTTCGTGGCCGTTCGGTCCTTTGCGTTTGATCGACATGAGCAAGGGCGATCTGGAGCGCACCCGCAAGCTGGTGGACGAAGAGCTCGCGAACTGGCCGCCGTTGCGCCACCTCGACGGCAAGACGCTGTATCTGGTGGGCGGTATCTGGCGCAGCGTGGCGCGGGTCGACATGCTGCGCGAGGAATATCCCCTGCACATGCTGCAGCAATACACTATCCCCTATAACCGTGCGCTGGAGCTTTGCACCGTGCTGGGCAAGCAGGGCCGCAAGTCGCTGGAGCTGCTCACCGCCGTATCCAAGCGGCGCATGGAGCTTCTGCCCTATGGCGCCATCGTGTTGCAGCGGCTGTTGTTGGCCGCCAAGTTCAAGGACGTGGTGGTCTCGGCCAATGGTGTGCGCGAAGGCATGATTTTCGCCAAGTTGCCGCCGGAGGAGCGGGCCAAGGATCCGCTGATCGACTACGCGACCACGGAAAACACCCGCAGCAGCCGCTCGCCCAGCCATGCGGCGGAGATGTTCGCTTGGATGGCGCCGCTGTTTTCCGATGAGAATGCCTATTACCGCCGTCTGCGCCTGGCCGCCTCACTGCTTAGTGATCTCGGTTGGCGCCGCCATCCCGATCACCGCACCCAGGGCACCTACGAGGATGTGCTCAACATGCCGTTCGTCGGCGCCGACCACCGGGCCCGCGTCTTCATCGCCATGGCGGTCTATCACCGCTATGCCGGCGATCAGGCGATGCCGGCCGAGCTGCGCATGCCCGGGATGCTGGAGAAACATGAGGAAAAGCGCGCCCTGCGCATCGGCCTGTCGGCCCGGCTGGCGTTCGATCTGTCGGCCTCGGCGGCTGGGGAACTGGCCTATTACCGGTTGCGGCTGACGCCCTCCAAAGTGGTGCTGGAGGTGCCGAAGCGCCGCAGCCCGATCGCCGACGACACGGTCGGAAAGCGGCTGGGCGCCCTGGGCGCGGCCTTGGACCGCAATGCCGAAATCCAGGTGATCGGCGGGTAAGCGCTGGTCTTACACACAGTTAACGCACCCCGCTTGCATCGCGGCAGGTCCCGGTCTTTAAGAGTATGTCCGGCCCGTCGTGCCGGACAACAAGGAGAGAAATCATGGGCGGACTGAGCATTTGGCATCTGCTGATCGTCGGCGTCATCGTCCTGGTGGTGTTCGGCGGTAAGGGCAAGCTGTCCGACATCATGGGCGACTTTGCCAAGGGCATCAAAAGCTTCAAGAAGGGACTCGCCGATGAGGACGAGCCCGGTAGCAATGCCAAACCCGTAGAGCATCAGGCTGACACGAAGGATCCTGCGGCCCGGTGATATTGAAGGCGCACGACTTGTCGGAAAACCGCATGGCCTGTTTCCGATCGCGTTTTAGGGCGACCTGATGTTCCCCGATCTGAGCTGGAGCCACATGCTTCTGGTCCTGGTGGTCGCCCTCGTGGTGGTGGGCCCCAAGGACTTGCCGAAATTGATGCGGAAGATGGGCCAGTACATGGCCAAGGCCCGCGGCATGGCGGACCAGTTCCGGCGCAGCTTTGACGAGATGTCGCGGCAGAGCGAGCTCGACGAATTGCGCAAGGAGCTTGACGAGCTGCGCAACGTGCGGCCGCTGGCCGATGTCGACGAGCAGTTGTCGCAGACCTTCGCCGGTCCGGCGGTCAGTTTCGAGTCCGAGGCCAAGTCCGAGGCGCCGGCCAATGACGAGGCGCCGGCCGTCATCGATCACCACGAACCGAAGCCGGAGCCGGTCGAGCCGTCCGAACCGATCGCGCCCGGCGATCAACATCCCCCGCCGCCATGAACAAGCCTTCCGACGCCGACGAAGCCGAAATCGAGGCCAGCAAGGCGCCGCTGCTCGATCATCTGATCGAGTTGCGCAAGCGCATCATCTATTCGGTGCTGGCGCTGCTCGCCGGATTCATCATCTGCTTCATCTTCGCCGACCCGATCTTCAACTTCCTCACCCAGCCCTATAAGCAGGCCACCGCCGGTCAGGCCGACACCCACCTGATCTACACGGCGCTGTACGAGAAGTTCTTCGCCAATGCCAAGCTGGGATTGTTCGCCGGCCTCTGCCTGTCGTTTCCGGTGATCGCCTCGCAGGTCTGGATGTTCGTGGCGCCGGGGCTTTACCGCCAGGAGCGCAAGGCCTTCCTGCCG
>JBJKRM010000172.1:0-7008 GCA_046704685.1 Rhizomicrobium sp. | reverse complement strand
TGAAGGTTGCCGTTGCCGGTGTACTTCGAGCCCTGGTCATCGAAGCCGTGGCTGATCTCATGACCGATCACCGCGCCGATGGCGCCGTAGTTCACCGCATCGTCCGCGTTGGGATCGAAGAACGGCGGCTGCAGGATGGCGGCCGGGAAGGTGATCGAGTTGAACGAGGGCATGTAGTAGGCGTTGACCGTCTGCGGTGTCATGAACCACTCGGTCTTGTCGACGGGCTTGTCCAACCGCTTGACGTCGCGATTCCACTCGAACATCGCACTGCGCTGCACGTCGCCGATCAGGTCGTTGCGGGTCACGATAAGGGCCGAATAATCGCGCCACTTGTCGGGATAGCCGATATGAGGCGTGAACAGACGGATCTTCTCCAGTGCCTTTTCCTTGGTGGCGTCGCTCATCCAGGTGAGGGACTTGATGTCCTTGGCGTAGGCCTTGAGCAGGTTGGAAACCAGCTTTTCCATCTTCGTCTTGGATGCGGGCGGGAAGTATTGGGCGACATAGAGCTTGCCCAGCGCTTCGCCCAGCTCGTGGTCCAGCAGGTGAACGCCGCGTGTGGCACGCGGCAGCTGCTGTTTGCGCCCACTGAGCACCGTGCCGTAGAAGGCGAAGTTGGCATCGTCGAAGCGCTTGGGCAGGAAAGCTGCGTAGCTGTGCAGGTAGTGGACGGTAAGGTAG
Organism: Rhizomicrobium sp.; assembly: GCA_046704685.1. Taxonomy (GTDB): domain Bacteria; phylum Pseudomonadota; class Alphaproteobacteria; order Micropepsales; family Micropepsaceae; genus Rhizomicrobium. The sequence continues at coordinate 6,324 of JBJKRM010000172.1, read as the reverse complement.
TCCCTCAACACGTTGATCGGCGTCTTGGCGAAGATCTTGGCGATCACCGGAATGGCGGTACTCTCGCCCACGATCACCTGGCGCTTGCCCTTGTTCAGCGGGATGCTGCTGTCGGCAACGAAAGCGTTCCACGGGAAGGCCGGCGCCATCTTGCGCAGCTGGGTGAAGCTCATCGGATGGTACATCTTGTCCGTGTCGCGCCGTTCGCTGCGCGGCCAGCGCGCCTTGGCGATCTCGGTCTCGAGCGCCAGCACCTTGGCAGCCCGCGCCTTGGCGTTGGTCGCCCCGGCGAGCGTCAACATGGTGGTGATGTATTCCTTGTAGGCCTCACGAGCCTTGGCGATGTCCTTGTTCTTAAGAAGGTAGTAGTCGCGGTCGGGCATGCCCAGGCCTGCCGCACCGATGTTGACCGAATAGGCGTTCGAATTCTTGTCGTCGATGCCGATGCTAAGGCTGTAGAAGCTACCGGCAGCCATCCACGGCGATCCCATAATCCGGGCCACTTCGGCTTTGCTCCGGAGCCCCGCGATACGGGCCAGTTCGTCCTTGACCGGCTTCAGCCCGCGCGCCTCGATCTGCTTCTGATCCATGAAGGCATCGTAAAGGTCACGCAGCTTGCGCTCTTCCGGCGTCAGCTGGCTGACGGGCTTGGCTTCCAGTTCATCGACGATCTTGCGCATACGCTTTTCGCTGAGGATCGCCAGCGATTGGAAGGCGCCGATGTTGGAACGGTCCGGCGGAATGACGGCGTTCTTCACCCACGTGCCGTCCACATATTTGTAGAAGTTGTTGCCCGGCTTGACCGACCGATCCATGCCAGAGAGGTCGACGCCCCATGTGCCAAAGGCTGTCTTGGAATGGGGTGACGGAGTGGTGGACACCGGCGGTGCGGCGAATGCGGTACAGCCGGCCAGGATCAGGCTGGCCACAACAGACAAGTGGCGATACATGAGGAAAACTCCGTGGAAAGGACGATCTAGATTCGAACCGGGCAAGCGGTGGCGCAAGTCAGGCCCACGCGACCTATTGCCCCTTGAAGACTGGGGGTCTCTTCTGCAGGAACGCGCTGGTTCCTTCAACAAAATCCTGCGTTTCACCCATTCGTTGCTGGCTTTGCCGCTCAAGTTCAAGCTGTTGCTCATAACTGTTGTGAGGACTCTCCCAGTACAAGCGCCGCATGGCGGCCAGCGCAAGTGTGGGGCCTTGCGATAATTGCTGCGCGAGGTCCAAAGCTTCGTTCGGTAATGCCCCGTCTTCGACAACGCGATTAACAAGCCCCCAAGCCAGTGCCCGCTCGGCACTAAGTTTCTCCGATAGTAGCGACAACTCGCGGGCGCGCGCCAGTCCGATGAGACGCGGCAGCAGCCAAGTGGAGCCGCCGTCAGGCACCATTCCGATGCGTGCGAAAGAATGTTGGAAGTATGCCGAGCGTGCGGCAACAATAATATCGCCCATCAGCGCAAAACTCATTCCGATGCCGACCGCCGGGCCGTTGATCGCGGTGACGAGTGGTGCCGGAAAGTCCCGCAACCGGCGGAGGAGGGGGTGATAACCGTCCGCCAGGCGCTTGCCGATCGCCGCGGGGATGTCGCCATCCCCCAGGCCTTCCGCCAGATTGGCCCCTGAGCAAAAGCCGGGCCCTTCACCGGTAATGACCAGCACGCGGAAATCCGATTGCGCGACAAAGTCGATCGCGTTCATCAGGCCGCTGATCATTGCCGTCGAGATCGCGTTGACGACTTCGGGATGGTTCAGCGTCAATACGGCTGTGTGACCATGCTTGACGACATAGACGCGCTCGAAATCCGTCCGCATGGGGGCTCCGTGTCGTGGCCTTGGCGTCGCGGGCATGCGGCCCGCGGACGGCACGGTAGTGCCATTTGGGCCGAGTGCAAGCTTACGCCGCGTTCGACTCTGCCGCTGGCGGAAGATCGGTTTCGGAGGTGACGCGATTGCGGCCCGAATTCTTGGCGCGATACAGGCACCGGTCGGCGCGCTGGACCAGCGTTTCGGCCGTGTCGTCCTTGGTGAGGGCGGCGACGCCGATCGAGATCGTGATCGAGCCAAGGATGTCGCCGGTCGATTTCTTGACCAGCTTCTTGTTCACGACCGTCATACGGATCTGGTTGGCAAGACTGACGGCGCCGGTCAGGTTCGACTGACGCACGATCACGGCGAATTCCTCGCAGCCGTAGAGCGCGGCGGTGTCGCGGCCCTTGACGTTCTCCGACAGGCAGCCCGCGACCAGGCGTAGTACCTGGTCACCGGTCTGATGACCCCAGGTGTCATTGAATCGCTTGAAGAAGTCGATGTCGCACATCAGCAGCGCCATCGGGTTTCCAGATTCAGCGGAGTCCTCGATGGCGGCCTGCAGTTCGGTGTCAAACGTCTTGCGGTTGGCCACGCCGGTCAGGGGATCGATCCGGCTTTCCTTGCGCACCGTGTCGAGCTGCGTTTTCAGCTCGGTGACCTGGTCGGACGAGCGCTGCAGCTCGGCCTCCAGGGCCTTGGCGCGCGTCTCCATCGCCTTGGTGGCACCGACCAGCCGGTCGACCATGCGGGCAATGGCCGCGGGCGATTGGTCACCACCGAGTTCGCCGGTCGCGGCGGACAGCGTGCGACCGTAATCGCCCGCATCCTTGCCCGCTTTCTCCAATTTGCCCAGCACGGCGTCGAGCATGCCGCTGATCGAGGTGCCGACCTCGTCCATGGTCTGCGCCGTGCGCTCATGGGAAAGGAATCTGCTGCAGAGGTCTTCCAGAACCTGCGGCGTGAAGGCAGCCTTCTGCTGGATCATCGACTCGACGATCTTGGAAAGCGCCGCATTGCGGCCGCTGGCATAGGTAAAGAAAAGCTCGTAGTTCTCGGGCGAAGGCGCCACGTTCCAGTCGCCCATCAAGGCGAAGGCGGTCTTAGCCAAGGCCTGCTCTCGAGTCGGTCCGGCCACCTTAACGTCCCCAGATTGCACTCCCGCTCCAACCCCGGAGCGACTGCGATTTTCACTGCCCGGGAGGTAAGAAACCGTTAAACCGCGTGTTGAACATGAGGCAATCGGCGCTAACATTCCGCCCAACCTGGGACTTCCCTATATGAGCACCACAGCGACCGGCCCGGCCGGCAAGACCTTGATCAACCTCTTGGAACGGCTGAAAGCGGCCCAGGCGACCGACGGCCTTCCGTCGTTTGAGACCCGCCTCGACCGCATCGAGCGGGCCATCGGCCTGCTGGTCGACCACAAAGACGATCTGGCCGACGCCTTGCGCGAGGATTTCGGCCATCGCTCGGTGCCCGGCACGTTGCTGACGGACGTGGCCGGATCCATTGCTTCCCTGAAATACGCCAGGGGCAATCTGCGGCGCTGGATGAGGCCGGAGCGGCGGCACGTCACGCCCGGTTTTTTGAGGCTATTCGGCGCCAGCGCGCGGATCGATTACCAGCCCAAAGGCGTGGTGGGGGTCGTCAGCCCGTGGAACTTCCCGGTGCAGCTGACCTTCTCACCATTGGCCGCGATCTTTGCCGCTGGCTGCCGGGCCATGGTCAAGCCGAGCGAGTTCGTGCCGAGTACGTCGAAGCTGATGGCCGAACTGATCGGCGCCACCTTATCCGACACCGCGGTAGCGGTGGTGCTTGGAGGGTCCGAAGTAGGGGCCGCGTTTACGGCACTGCCATTCGATCATCTTCTGTATACCGGCTCGACATCCGTCGGCCGTCAGGTTGCCCGGACCGCCGCGGAGAATCTCGTCCCCACCACGCTGGAGTTGGGCGGCAAGTGCCCGGTGATCGTCAGCCGCACTGCCGACTTGAAGCTCGTCGCCAAGCGCGTGATGCTTGGCAAGACGCTGAATGCCGGGCAGGTCTGTCTGGCGCCCGACTATGTGATCGTGCCGCAAGAGCGTGCGATGGAGTTCGTCAATCTGGCCAAGAGCGCCATCGACCAGATGTATCCGTCGTTGAGCGACAATCCCGACTACACATCGGTGATCAACCAGCACCATTACGACCGGCTCAACGGGTATCTTGCGGATGCGCGCGCGAAAGGCGCCGAGGTCATCGAGCTCAATCCGGCCGGCGAGGATTTTCGCCAGCAGCCGCACCACAAGATGCCGCCGGCGTTGATCCTCAATCCGACCAACGACATGACCGTCATGCAGGACGAGATCTTCGGGCCTTTGCTGCCGGTCACGACCTATCGCGCCTTCGACGAGGCGATTGTCGCGGTGAACGGGCGTCCGGATCCCTTGGGACTGTATTATTTCGGCAAAGACAGGCGTGAAGAGCGCCACGTGCTGTCGCGCACGACATCAGGCGGGGTGACCGTGAACGACGTCCTGATGCATATCAGCATGGAAGACCTGCCGTTCGGCGGTGTCGGGGCGTCCGGCATGGGCGCTTATCATGGCGTGGAGGGATTCCGCACCTTCAGCCATGCCAGGGCGGTGTACCGGCAATCCCCCTTCGACGTCACGGCGATGCTCCGGCCACCTTATGGCGCCGGCTTGATGAGAATCCTGTCGAGCCGGATCCGGCGGTAGGCTTTTTTCTGCCATCGCCCAGATGGTCGCCAGCGTCCGCGCCGCCAGGGGCCGGCGGCGCGGAGCTGTTCCCGTCACATCATCGAGGATCTGCGACGGAGCAGGAATACGCCCAAGCTGAGTGCGCCAAGCACGAGCAACAGCGAATTGGGCTCTGGCACCGCGCTGACGGTGATGCGCGCCAGCGAAAATCCGGTGCCCGCCCCGATATCGGCATTGGCCGCATTGAAGGTCTGGCCGTTCGGCATCATCTGCCCGTCGAACACGCCAAAGCCGGGATGCATCATCACGACGCCGTTTTGGGCGATGTGCTGGGTGGCGTCCTGGCCGACGATGAAGGCGGAGCCGAACAGGCCGTTCACTTCGGTTCCGGCATCCCAGACGTCGTTGCCGGTCAGCAGGATGGTCTTGGTGCCCTGGAAGTGACCGCTGGCGTCAAACAGCATGGTGGCCATCGGGTTGTCGTTCGAGGTGAAGGCGTCATTGGAGGGAACCACCATGGAAGCGAAGGTGAAGTAGCGGTTCATGGAGCCGTTGACGTTGAACATCATCGAGCCGGTTTCGCCGGGCTCGATCTGGGGAAAGCCGCTGGGACCGACGGCGGGAATGAGACCCCACATCGCACCGGGATCGGTGGTGCCGAGGCTGGATGCCAGTCCGCTGGCGTTGCCGAGTTCGGCTAGCATCTGAAGGCCAGGCGATGCGGCGGAGCCGGCATTGAATGTGTCGAAAGAACCATTGTGGAAGGCCACGAACAGCGGCGACAAGCTGAGCGAGCCCGTGCTCGTCATATTTGTCACCGTGACCCTCAACTGGGTCGCCTGGGCCGCCGTAAAAACCATTGCCGCTGCCGCGATTGCGCCAGCAAGCCTTAGTTTGACGCGCATTTCATCCTCCTCCGTCTCAGACCGTGTGTAGAGACAGATACGGATGGTCACATCTGTACGTTTCACCCTAGTGCGGCGAAATGTTTTTGATGTCCGCTGTAACCGAGAACGCCACTGGCGCGAATTTAGGCTTCCGACTTCGCCTTCTTGGTGGCGCGCGTCACCTTCTTCTCGGGCGCCTTGGGAAGCTTCACCGGCCGCAACAGGAATGCTGGCAGCTGGGCGGCATCGAATCCTTTCGACTCCGCTTTCGGTTGCTGCTGCTGTTGCCGGCTCTGGCGCTTCGGCGGCTTTCCGGTCTTCGCATACTGCACCGGCTCGGGCTTGTGGGGCTGCGAGGGCGCAGGCGCGGCCGATGCGGGCTGCGGCTTGGTGGGCTCCATCGCAGCGACCTGGCCATGCGGTTTGACGGGGTGTTCACGGCGGCGTTCCCGGCCGTTGCGGCGGCGGCGATCGCGACCGGGGCGGTCCTCGCGCGCCGGGCGTTCGCGCACCTGCTCGGCGAGGCCTTCCAGCTTGCGCCGCACGATGGCGGATTTGGTGAGCCGCACGATTGCCTCGACGTATTTGGTATCGGCACTGGAGACGAGCATGTAGGCCTCGCCGCTGCGGCCGGCGCGGCCGGTGCGTCCGATGCGGTGCACATAGTCGTCGGGGTGGTAGGGCACGTCGAAATTGAAGATGTGGCTGACCGCTGGGATATCGAGGCCGCGGGCCGCCACGTCGCTGGCAACCAGGATGGTGACGTCCCCGCCGCGGAAACCCTCAAGCGTCTTCATCCGCACCGACTTGTGGAGGTCGCGGTGCAGTGGCGAGGCGTTGAAGCCGTTCTTTTTGATCGACTTTGAGACGAAGTCGACCGTCCGCTTCTTGTTTCAGAAGACGATGGCGTTGGTGATCTCGCC
>JBJKRM010000171.1:0-6780 GCA_046704685.1 Rhizomicrobium sp. | reverse complement strand
GATCAGGGGTTCGGGCTGCAGCGTGTGGTGGCTGACGCCGTACCGCTCCAGGACACTGTTCAGATCGGCGAGCAGGTCTCCCCACTGCGCGAGAACTTCGACCACCACGTGCGCGCTCAACGTGATCTTGTCCGAGGAGATGGTCCACAGGTGCAGGTCGTGCACCGACCGTACGCCCGGCTGGGCGGCGAGCGCGTGCCCGATTTTCTCGACGGACAGGTGCAAAGGCGCGCCTTCCATCAATGCGTGCAACGCTTCACGCAGCAGCCGCAGGCTCGAGAACAGGATCAATCCGGCGATAACCATCGACAGAATCGGATCGATCGGCGTCCAGCCGGTGTAGGTGACCACCACCCCGGCGATCAATGCGGCCATGGAACCGAGCAGATCACCCATCACATGCAGCAGGGCGCCGCGCGTGTTCAGATTGCGCTCGCCGCCCGCAAGCAGCCAGGCCACGCCCAGATTGACCAGCAGCCCGATCACCGCCACGGCAGCTACGGTTTCGCCCATGATGGGAGTCGGCGAACGCAGGCGCTGAATCGCACCTACCGTGATCGCCACGATGATCGCCAGCATAAAGAATGCCTTGATCAACCCTGCAACGATCTCGGCCCGGGCAAAGCCGTAGGTATGGCGATGCGACTGCGGCTGTTTCGCCAGCCAGGCCGCCAAGCCTGCCAGCGCGAAGACCCCGCCGTCGGTGAGCATGTGTCCTGCGTCACTTGCCAGTGCGAGTGAGCCTGACCACCAGCCCGCCAGCGCTTCGACCACGGCAAACGCAAGCGTCAGAGCGACCGCAAACATCAGCCTCTTGGCGGAGGCGAGTGGGGCGTGGTTGTGGTCATGGCCGGCGATGGCGTGGTCCTCGTCGTCGTCGTGCAGGGATGTGTGTGAACTCATTGCGGAATCCGGTTCCATTGGCATTTTGTCATGCGCCGAAGTTCAGGGCCGTGCCCTCCGCCTCGAATCGGTGACGTGCCTCGCGCGCGTCGCAGCCGTACACCGGGGCAGGCCCGCTGCCCGTCGTGAACGCGACCCTTATCGCGTCCAGCACTTCGTTCCTTACGGCGCCGGTCATCTCAATAGCCGGAACACGGTACGCAGGCCGGCTTGCCGTCCTTCATGCGCAGATAGCGGTCGAACACGTACTCGCCGCAGGTGGCGCACTTCGTCTTATTGAACGATCCCTGGACCGGCGCGAATTTGAAATCCGGTTTCGGATCGACCTTGAAGAGAGCATCGTCGGCTTGCTCGTAGACCCAGCGGATAACTTCCTCACTCACTGCGGGCGGAATCTGTGATGGCTGAACTCCCTTCTTGCGCTCGACGATGAAGTCGAACTTGCCCATGGCGTCAACGGCATCCGCCAGGAGGGAAAACCGGACCGCGCCGTGCCGCGGGTGATAGAAAGTGGCCGCGAGCTTGCCGTAGAAGGTCTTAGCCATGCATAGCTTGCCGTAGGTGGCACCGGTCGCCGCCTGGATGCCATCCATCATGCAGGTCTGCGGATGACCTTCGCCCAGTTCCGGAAAAACGAAGAAGCCATGATTCTGTTCGCGTTCGACACCGAGCTTTTCAAGCGCTAGCTTACCCATGCGATAGCCGATAGGCATGAACGGACACCGATGCCCGTGGAATTCGAAGGCCCAATCGGGTGGAATGTGCTTCGTGGTCATCTTTATCTCCTTGCAAAGTTTGCTACTACTTCAGCAGATCGAAGATCATCTTCGCCGCGACTAGCAAGAGCACGACGCCGATGATGTGCTTCAGTTGGCTGGCGGAGACCTTGGTCCTGGTCAATTGCGATCCGGCAAGCGAGCCGGTTGCGGCCATGAAACCCATCACCCCGATGAACACGGGGTCGAGTCCGCCCAGGCTGACATGGCCGAGAAACCCTGAGAAAGACGAAAATACCACCACGATCGCGGTCGTTCCCGTTGCAACTTTAGGGTTCAAGCCGAGGCCGTTGAGCACCGGGACGATGATGTTGCCACCGCCCACCCCGAGCAGCCCGCCAAGGAAGCCGGCGAAGCCGCCTACGCCGAGTCCCATCGCCAGCGAAGCACCAGTAGCGGACATCAGCTCACGCTGTTTGACTTGGTAAAACAGCATCATTCCTCCGGCGAACACAAGGAAGGCGGCGAACAAGCCCAACAACAGGGATTTGTTCACATAAGGCGTCAGTCTCGCACCTAGTGGTGAGAGCACGACGGCCGCGACCAAGAGCGGCGAGCCAAGTTGCCAATTGACGAGCTTGCCGCGTATGTAATTGACCGAAGCGAATGAAAGGCTTATTGCGTTGAGCAGCAGCGCGGCCGGCACCGCTTCGGCCAGCGACACGCCCGTGTAGTAGAAAAACGGGACCAGCAGGAAGGCCGCGCCCACGCCGGCCATGGCCGTCAAGCCGGAGAAGAAAAACACAACCAGCGAACTCGCGATGTAGAAATATACCGACACAGCGCGCTTTCCTAGGAGGGGAGGATAGGATGGAGATGCTCGACCATATGCTTCACCAGGGCTTTGCTGCTCGTCGGCGGGTCTCGATCGCAACGGTCCGTTTCTGCGCTATGCCGAGAACAGCAGGAAAGCGCGCGAGCTCTGGCGCGGCCATTTCAGCGCGACATCGATCATGCGCTTACTCCTTGATCAGATTCGGCGTGATGGTGCAGCAACCCCCGTACTCGGGATGCCAGTACCCATATCACCTGCCTATTGGGAAGACGAATGAGCGCGTAAAAAGATGCAGCAGGAAGCAGCGCCCGAGCAAAAGGAATTATTCAGCGCTCAATCGGCGACGCACGGCACCTGGCAGCCCGCCCCAACGTGGCTGGCCCGACTGTTGACCGCGATCACATTTCGACAAAGTGAGCGTGGAAGGCGTCGGCCTAGCTTTTTCGTCGTCCCTTTTTTTTGCCGAACATTGATTCCGATCAAACCCATTCTGCTTGGTCAGAGTAAGCTTATATCTGGATTGACATATGTGACGTTGGCGGGGTAAGTCATGCAACGCTATGCGGTGCGTACGCATCGGATCGATGGGCATGGTAGCGAGGCCGAGTGCAAGTCGGCGCGTATCGCACTGGATACGGAAACGGCAGGCCGCACCGACGCCTTCAATCCGGCGGAACTTCTGCTCGCCGCCCTCTCGGCGTGCATGATAAAGGGCATAGAGCGGGTCGCGCCGATGCTGAGATTCGCCTTCCGCGGGATCGAGGTCGGCATCGAAGGCGAGCGTCAGGATACGCCGCCGAAGCTTGTGCGGATCACCTACGAGATCGTCGTCGACACCGACGAACCGGATCGGCGGCTGCAACTGCTGCATGACAACGTGCGTAAATTTGGCACGGTCTACAAGACGGTTGCACCCGGAACCGAACTCAGCGGGTCGCTGCGACGCATAGTCTGACCGGCCGACTGATCAATCGTCGATCATTCAAGTCGACGGAAGTATTTATCATGGTTCTGCATCCAACTCGCCGGGGCGGAGAGTGCCTTTCAAGTTTGAAGCCTTGGAGTTCTTTTCGCTGATATCCGATGAACTTCGGCGCCGCAACCTCGTGCTCCTGATGTCCGAGGAGAAGCTGTGCGTACGCGGGTTGTTTTTTGCACTCGATGCGATTTAGCCCAAGGTGTCACGCCACCCGGCGCTGACCGTCGGGGGCACCTCATACACGCGTGGCGTCTCTTAACGTACGATGTCACCACTGCCGGCGGTAGCAGCACTTATTGAAATTCGTCTAAATACATGACGTCGAATCCCTCATCCTCTGATCCTTCTCCCAGAGGGAGAAGGAAGTTTCCAGGCGAAAATGGGTTGTCACCCATTTTCGCGAACCTCAGTAAGAGCGTGTGCGTATTCCGCTCAAAATGACCGACGATTCGGGTCGGAGGTGACTGAACTGAGGTGAAAGATTTCGTCCTCAATATGGAAACGGACACTTGCATCGGTGAACATCTTCAGTGTGATGTCCACGACTTTGGCGTCGTAAACTTGTCCGCTCCCTCGGCGCAACTCCTCCAGCGCCGAGTTGATGCCCAACCCTGCCCGGTAGGGACGCATGGACGAAATGGCTTCGATGACATCGGCCACGGCCAGGATGCGTGCACCAACAATAATGTCATCTCCTGCTAAACCGCGCGGATAACCGCTGCCGTCCAGCCTTTCGTGGTGTTGACGGACCATTTCGGGAATGGGCCAGGAGAATTCGATGTCTTTGATGATTTCGTAGCCCACGTCCGGGTGGGTGCGTATGAAACTCATCTCCAGTTCGGTAAGCTGCCCTGGCCGAGTAAGGACTTCCGCAGGTACATAGATTTTCCCGATGTCGTGGATGAAGCCCGCCAGGCGGATGCCTTGCTGGAGGGGCTCGTTCATTCCCATTCTCTGTGCGATAAGTGCGGCCAGAAGCCCCACGCGTTCTTGGTGGCCGGCCGTATAGGGATCACGTTTTTCCAGTGTCAGGGCTAGTGCCTTGACGGTATGCAGCATGATGTCCCGTACTCGCGCTTCCGTTTGGCGCCGCTCGGTCAGGTCGGTCAGGATCGCGTAGGTGTGTTTCAGTTCACCCCCTTCCCCATAAATTGCACGCCCTTCCAGTGAGACGGGCAACTCTTTGCCGTCTTTGCACCTCATCCAAAACTCCACCCCATGAACCTCGCCTTTTTCCTTTACCAGTTCGTGGCGATCGAGGAAATCCTTCACCTCCTCCGGCAGCAGGAAGTTGGAGAAAGGTTGACCAAGCACTTCCTCACGTTCATAACCGAGCATCACGCACCAGGCCCGGTTTACTTGGAGAATACGTCCGTCGGGGTCCAGTGATTGGTAACCCAAGGGCGCGTGCTCGAAAAGCTCGCGAAATCCCTCGGCATCCTCTTCAGGGCTTTGTCGGTTCACGGTTCACCCATTTTGTTCTGGCGCGATAACCGGCAGGAAATGTGCCTGCTTCCGCAAGTGCCACCATGAAGTACACGGAAAAGTTCAGGAGGAGGAAAACATTTCATACGGGTTCCTTGGTCGGCGGTGCGGCCATCTGCTTCCACGGCGAGGTTTTGACTTCGTCGCCGCGGGGGGTAGGCGAGGCGCCGTTCTTGCGCGACATGGTACTCCTACCGCCCACTTGGTGAACTGCGACGTCAGGCATGCCTTCAACTCCCGTCCGGATAGCGATGCTGGTAGAGAAGGTACAGCAGCACCGGCACGATCAACAGGGTCAGGAATGTGCCGGCAATCAGCCCACCGATGGCCACCACCGCCAGCGGAGAGAGCCGCTCCAGGCCTACCGCCCACTCGAGGGCGACCGGTACCATGCCCACTGCGGCTGCCGCCGCGGTCATGAGAATCGGCCGGGTACGCAGGTCGACTGCGCGCAGGATTGCTTCCTTCAGGGGCGCGCCCTTTTCCAATGCTTCCTGCGCGAAGTCGACCAGCAGGATACCGTTCTTGACGACGATGCCCATGAGCAGGATCAGCCCCATGAACGAGGGCATGCAGCCATGCTTGCCGGCGATCATCATCGCCCAGGCGGCGCCGATCACCGCGAGCGGCAAGGTCACCAGGATGGCGATGGGACTGACGAAGGAGCGGAAGGCGATCACGAGTACCACCGCCAGCAGCACGATACCGAGAGCTAACGACTGACCAAGGCGGATGAACGATTCGTTCATCTCCTTCATTTCGCCTTCATCGCTGATCGTATAGCCGCGCGGCAATTGCAGGCCCTTGAGCGCCTCGGTCACATGGGCATCGAGCGCGGTCACGGCAATGTCGCGCCGGTAGCCGATCACGTCCACGGTCCGTTCGACATTCTGATGGGTAAGGGCGGTGGGCGCATACACCGTTTTGACTGCAGCCACCTGCGCCAATGGCAGGATGGTACCGTTGGCGGTAGTAATATTGAACGCTGCGATGGCGGCGGGGCTGGACCGCTCATCCGAGCGTAACCTTACCCATACCGGAATGTCATTCTCTCCCGTGACGCGCAGGCTGCCGCCCGGAAAGCCGTTGACCTGGGCCGCCACCTGTTGCGCGATCGCGCCGGGCGTCAGGCCATAACTCGATGCTCTGGCGGGATCCACTTCGAGTTGCAGGCGCTTGGCATCGCCTTGCCAAGTGCGCTCGAAGCCGGTGAGACCGCCGACCTTCTGTAGCCGGCGTTCGAGTTGGTCAGCAATCCGGTCGAGCACATGCCAGTCGGGGCCGGCGACCATCAGGTCTACCGTGCCGCGTATGGAGGACAGGGGCGTGGCGCCATAGACCACTGCATTAGCGTTGATTACTCCGGGGATGGCGCGCACGCGGCGTTGTATATCCTGATTGATCTGGAAGAGCGTCTCGTTACGGTGGAAGCGATCGACCAGGTTCACCGTGGTCATGCCCTGCTGAAAGGTGCGTGCTGCGCCGAAGGATTTGTCCCTCGGCTCTGCGCCGACCACGGTCGACGTCGAAATCAACCACTCAGGTTTAACTGAGGCGCGGATGGCCGCATCCACCGCGTTGGCCATTTTTCGCATGGCCTCGTCGTCGGTATCGGGCTGGGCCTCGAAGCTGATCTGGGTAATGCCGGTGTCCATGAGCGGCATCAGTTCGCGGCCCACCACGGGCATCTGGCGCAACGAGGCGAGAGTCAATAGCAGTGCCACCAGCAGAACAATCTTGGGGTACTTCAGTGCCCAGCTCACCAATCCCGCATAGAAGCGCTTGAGCGGCCGCAGAACGTAGGTGTCGAAGCGAAGCAGCGGCTTGCGTAGCGGGTCGCGTGCATCGGGCTTGAGCATCCA
>JBJKRM010000170.1:0-6542 GCA_046704685.1 Rhizomicrobium sp. | reverse complement strand
GTAATGTAGGGCATGAAAGGGTGCAGCAGCTTGAGCACTATGTCTCGCACCCAAGCGGCAGTCATGCGTGCTTCAGCCTTGGCATCCTCATCCGCGCCGTTGAGCAGCGGCTTGATGAACTCGAGGTACCAGTCGCAATAGACGTCCCAGACGAAGTGGTAGGCTGCGCTCGCTGCATCATTGAAGCGTAGACTTTCCAACGCATCTGTGACCTCAGTTGTTGCACGGAACACTTCGGCGACGATCCATTTGTTGACCGTGTGTGTGACCTTGGCGGGGTTAAAATCGTTCTGCGTGTCGCAGCCGTTCATTTCGCAGAAGCGCGCGGCATTCCACAGTTTGGTCGCGAAATTGCGATTGGTTTCCACCCGGCTAGGACCAATGCGCATGTCGCGAGTCTGCCCGGCTGCGAGGCATACCGTGAAGCGCAAGGCGTCGGCACCATATTCATCGATCAGGTCCAAGGGATCGATGACATTGCCTTTGGTCTTGGACATCTTCACGCCCTTTTCATCGAGGACGCGGTTGTGGATGTAGACCGTATGGAACGGCACATCGTCCATGAAGTGCAGGCCCATCATCATCATGCGGGCCACCCAGAAGAAGATGATGTCGAATCCGGTGATGAGAACACTGGTGGGATAAAAACGATTCAGTTCTGGTGTTTCATCCGGCCAGCCAAGTGTAGAAAACGGCCACAACGCCGAGGAAAACCAGGTATCTAGTACATCAGGATCGCGCGTCAGTTTTTTGCCGCCGGCCTGTCCGGTCGCTTCGACCTCGCTTTCGGCAACGTAGATATTCCCCTCGTCATCGTACCAGACAGGCAGCTGATGGCCCCACCACAGCTGGCGCGAAATGCACCACGGCTGAATGTTGCGTAGCCAGTTATAGTAGACGTTGGTCCAATTCTCCGGCACGAATTTCGTGCGACCATCTTCCACCGCTTTGACGGCGCGCTCGGCTAATGGACGCACATCAAGGTACCACTGTTCAGTCATGTATGGCTCAAGAACAACGTTCTTAGTCTTCTCGTCATGTGGCACGGCATGAGTAATCGGCTCGATTTTGTCGAGTAATCCCATGGCTTCCAGGTCCGCGACCATCGCCTTGCGGGCGATGAAGCGGTCCATGCCGCGGTACTTTTCCGGGGCCTCGTTGTTGAGCGTCCCATCCTTGTTCAGGATGTTGATCAGCGGCAGTTTGTGGCGGCGGCCGATTTCGAAGTCGTTGAAGTCGTGGCCGGGAGTGATCTTGACCGCGCCAGTGCCCTTTTCCGGATCCGTGTACTCGTCCGCGATGATCGGGATCGGCCGGTCCGCCAGAGGTAGCCGAACCATCTTGCCAACCAGAGCTTTGTAGCGTTCGTCGCCGGGATGGACGGCAACCGCAGTATCTCCGAGCATGGTCTCCGGACGTGTCGTCGCGACGGTGATGAACTGGTCGGTGCCTTCGACCGGGTACTTGATGTGCCAGAGGCTGCCCTTGAGCTCGATGTTCTCGACTTCCAGATCACTCACAGCCGTCTGAAGCCGCGGGTCCCAATTCACCAGTCGCTTATCCTTGTAGATGAGGTTCTGGCGATAAAGCTCGACAAACACTTTCAAAACGGCCCGCGACAGCCCCTCGTCCATGGTGAAGCGCTCGCGCGACCAATCGGCAGAGGCGCCCAGGCGCCTAAGCTGCTCACCAATGGCCCCGCCGGATTCGTCCTTCCATTTCCAAACGGCCTCCAGGAACTTCTCACGCCCCATGCCAACCCGGCTCTGCTGACGTTTGCCAAGTTCGCGCTCAACAACCAGCTGCGTCGCAATACCGGCATGGTCCATACCCGGTTGCCACAGCACATCCTTGCCCCGCATGCGTTCGAAACGGACTATCGCATCCTGAAGGGTATTGTTCAGGGCATGACCGATGTGGAGACGACCAGTCACGTTCGGTGGAGGGATCACGATGCAGAAGGGATCGGCGTCCGGCCGACGGCCCACATGGAAGGCGCCGGAACGCACCCACTGGCCGTAGATTCGGCCCTCGACCTCTTTTGGGTTGAACGTCTTATCGAGCATGAAACGGTGATCCCCTCAAAACGGCATGGGCCGACACGGGTGAAACCAGCCCGGACACCATTCCGTCAAGGGGTTATCCGGGCCTGAACCCGGACCTGCCTATAGCCCAGATTCAGCGCTTGCTGCCGCGCGCCCTTGCGACGCGGGCGACCTCGTCGCGTACAGCGCCTTCCAGCAAGGCCGGGAAATGCTCGTCCATCCATTCCCGGATGAGCGGCTTCATACGCTCAATGATCGCATCGGCATTGTCGCCCAACCACTGGCTGACGACCGGCTCGAATGCCTCCCGCACGGCGCGCTCAAAAACGGCCTCGACCGACAGCCCATCAATCGGAGCCGGTGACGCAGAATAGGACCTCGCCTCCTCATCTTCCTCCGGCTGAATGCTGGCGAAAGCGTCGTCAACAGCTTTGCGGGTTTTATCCGAGAAAATCCCTTCCGAGGAAGGGGGTGGTGATTCGGAATGGACCGGCGGTTCAGATGGCTCTGACGGTTCAGGATCGAGAGGCTCGAACACCACGTCGTTTTCGGGTGCTGGAGCAGGCGGAGGAGGAGGTTCCGGTTCGGAAACAGCCTCAACAGGAGCGGGGGGCTCCTCAGGTACTTCCTGCGTTAGCTCAAGAACATCCGCCTCAGGCTCTGGCGCCGGCTCCGGCGCGCCCTCTGGCTGCGGCGCAGCTGCCGGCTTGGCTTCGGCGGCCGGCTGCTCCTGCTCGGTGGAATCCTCCGAGATGATCTTGCGGATGGAAGCGAGAATCTCCTCCATCGTGGGTTCGTGCTGAGGGCTCGACACCATAGGCAACTCCCGCAAACCAGTCTCTCGTTCTCGACCCTATGACAGTTGATCACAGAAGGCAAAGAACGAGTTAACGCCAACTACGATATTCTCGAAATGTGTCAGTCTCCAAACCCAATCCAACGTGCCGCATCACTTTCGTAATGTACCACTGGGTCATAGAGCGTGACCTTCAGTCCGAGACTTTTGGCAGTCAACATTCCTGATGCCGCGAGAACCTGGAATGCAGCAACCGTTGCGTCGCGACGCGATGTGACAACGGAGACCTGGGCATTTAGCAATTCCTGCTGGGCATTCAAGACATCCAGGATCGTCCGCCCTCCGACGCGCTGCTCTTTGCTGACGCCGGTGTAGGCGATTTCGTCGGCTCTGGCGGTGGCCTCGTTCGAGGTAATATTCGCGAGGGCTGCCTGGTAGGCATTCCAGGTCGATGCGATTGCGTCTCGGACCTGACGATCCGCGACACTGACGTTCAATTGCGCCTGGGCATGAAGTTGTTTGGCTTGCCGGAGCGCCGCCTGCTCGGCGCCTCCCTGGTAGATGGGGATATTGATCTGCGCCTGGACGCCAATGCCTTGGGTCACCTGCCCTGCACCGAGCGCAGAGGCATAGGAATTCTGTGAATACTGATAACCGCCTTGCAGGTTGATCTCAGGCAGCATCGCCCCAACCGCTTCGTCCACGGCGTAACTGGCAGCCCGTTCGTTCTCCTGCGCCGAAATCAGTGCTGGATTGCCTTTCAGACTGCTCACCAGCGCAGCCCCTTCATTTCCCGGTACGATACTCGGAATTGCCGGCTGATCTTCAAGAGTTTCAGCCGGGCGCCCGACCGTTTGCAGGAACCCGGCACGGCTAATCGCCAGCTGACCTTCGGCTGCCGTGAGGGCTGCCTCAGCCCCCGCCAGACGAGCCTGCGACTGCGCGACATCGGTGCGGGTCAACGCCCCCGCTTTGAACTCCAGTGTGGTTGATTCCTTCTGCTGCCGCAGCACCTGCACGTTGTGACGCCGCAAGTTGACAATAGCCTCATCCCGAACCACGTCCATATAAGCGGTCGCTGCCATAAGAAGAACAGTCTGTTCGGCAGCCGTCAGTTCGGCCCGCGCGGCCCGAACATTCGCCTTGGCTCTGCCGATCTCGGCATAGGTGCGCCCCCCGCGGAACACTTCCTGACTGAACCCGACCGTGGCCTGCAGCGGCCGCGTGATGGTTTTCATCCCTCTGGTACCGCTGATTTTCGCCTCCTGATAGGCGTAGGTGCCGCTGGCCGAGATGTAGGGTCGCCATTTTGAATTGGCGATGGCGACCGTCTCATCGGTGGCACGCAAACCTGCCTGGGCGGCGGCTAGTTGCGGGTTGGTTTCGTAGGCAACACCTAATGCGTCCATCAAGGACAACCTTGCCGAAGCGGCATTGGCCATCTCCGCTTGGCTAGCCGCTGCAGTCAACAAAACCACAAGGGAGACAAAGGCGATACGGCCCGGACGAAACATCGTGGAACCCCTCCTTTTTCGCGTACTCGGCGATCGCCGGCGCTACAGCCCTGCTATGAACCGACTACGCCAATTGTTCGGTACGCCCCATCCAAATGACGCTTTGGCCAATCAACTTTTCTTGACGTAAGGGGGGATATAAGTAGCCCCCGTCAATTCGACAACGGGTGGGTGAATGTGCGCATCGCAACCCGGCTTGGCGTCTGCAGCAACCTTCTGATATAGCCCTCGCTCAGTTGAGGCCACGTGGCGGAGTGGTTACGCAACGGTCTGCAAAACCGTGTACTCCGGTTCAATTCCGGACGTGGCCTCCAATTCCCCTACACGCAAAACTACGTACCCGACTCTACTGTTAAGGGTTTGTTAACCTTGTGGAGGCATTCTGCTCATGTCTTCCCTTGAAGACACCCCACCATTACCCAACGCCTTGGGGCCGGGTTTACTCCCGGCCCTTTCTTTTCGGGGGTCTTTCGATTGGCGCCACCTGCCCCAACGGACTTCCATCCGTCGCCGCGCTCTTCGGGCCAACGAACTATCGACCGAAAGAACGGTCAGACCGAGCGGCAGCATCCAGAAGCCCACAACCGGCAAAAAGCCGACCATTCCGCCTACAACCAGCCCCACCCCGAGAATCACGCGCTGACGGCGCGTGCTAGGCAAAGGCACGCTGTGTCGGCCAACCCGTATCCTGGCGCGTTTGTCGCGGGGCATCGCCATTAAGCCGTTTGGTAAGAACGACGCAGTTTGATATAGCCACGCCGCTCGGGACGCGCTAGACAACGCGCCCTTAAGTGATCCCCGGTAGCTCAGCGGTAGAGCAACCGGCTGTTAACCGGTTGGCCGATGGTTCGAATCCGTCCCGGGGAGCCACTTTAGTTAGATCCCAAAGTCCGTTCCTGGGGCATCCTCACCAGCGGCGCGCCAAGTTTATACGGGCAGCAATCTGCTACGCTCTTGCATGCCGCCAGCATCTCTGCACCGGCGATCGATTCGCAATTGTCCTGCACACAGCTGGCGCACTTCCAATTCGCTGGGAGCATACGAGTTCCCCTCCCAACGGTACTTGTTTTCGATTTCCCGCATATCGAGGCTGTCGCCGGCCGTTTTGAAGGCGCGCGCGCATGCCATTGATCCGCACGACGATTTCCGAAGACATCGGAACCCTGGCGTTCGATCACTATGCCAAGCGCAATGCCTTGAACCGAGAGTTGGTTGCTGAAATCCTGGCCGCCTTCGAGGTTTTCAAATCCCAGAGAATCCGTGCCGTGGTGCTGCGATCCGTCAGTACGGAAAAGGTCTGGTCGGCGGGGCACGATGTGGACGAACTGCCTCGGGCCGGAATCGATCCCTTGCCCTATGGCGACCCGCTTGAACGTCTATTGCGTGGCGTGAAAACATTTCCGGCACCCGTCATTGCGATGATCCACGGCTCGGTTTGGGGTGGCGCCTGCGAACTGGTGATGGCCTGCGATATCGTGATTGCCGACGAGACAGCAACGTTCGCCATCACGCCAGCCAGATTCGGCGTTCCCTACAACGCCGCAGGTTTCCTCAACTTCATCAACCGCCTGCCGCTTACCGTCGTAAAGGAGATGTTCTTCACGGCGGAACCTATTGCCGCTGAGCGAGCTGAACAGGTGGGGATCGTCAACATGATCGTCCCTTCGGCCGATCTGGAGGCCCGCACCTATGACATGGCGCACAAGATCACCACGCGCTCGCCAACCGCCATTGCGGCGTACAAGGAAGCGATCCGCGTGTTGAGCGAGGCGGTCGCCGTCAATCCCGACACCTACGAATACCTCCACGGTCTGCGCCGGGACGTCTATTTCGGGCCTGACTATCAGGAAGGCATCAAGGCCTTTCTTGAAAAGCGGCCCCCTAATTTCCGCGGAACATGCGACTAACAACAAGGCCCGCCATTGCGACGGGCCTTGCGTTATCATGGTCGGAGGTCACCTCAGTCGCGCGGCGCGCCTACTGAGCGGACCGTGTCCTGTAGCTGACCGTCTGCAGATGCGTACTGGGATGTGACAACATGAACTGGTTCACGGCTGGCGTGGTCGTATCGTTCCCGCAATTCCCGGATGTGCTCGAGACAACCTTCGGTTTCCCCCCCTTGGGTGAAGCCGTGATCTGCATGGTCCGCATGCAGAAACCGTTGCCGGCTGCACTTGCAACGAAGGA
>JBJKRM010000169.1:0-3430 GCA_046704685.1 Rhizomicrobium sp. | reverse complement strand
ATATAGCGTAGCGTCTGCAAGTTCTTGGCGCGCTCGGCCTCCGAGAGGTTGGTCACCTTCACGTTATAGCCGGGCACCGAAACGAGAAACGGATAGGCGAAGAGAAAATATTCGTCGGCCACATGCCGCAGCATGTCGTAGCCGAGGCCAAAGGCGAGCTGGAACCGGTTGAAACGATGCGCAGCCAGCATGCCGAGGTATTGCGGCCACATTGTCCGGTCATAAAACCAGGGCTTGTCGTACAACTCGCTCACGAACTGGCGCATGACGCTGCGTACGGGATGGGCCGGCCGTTCCACCAGCGGGGTAGGGATCGTCAGTGCTGCTCCGTGCCGGACGCGATCGGCCAGTTCATAGATCGCGTAGGCCAGACCGCGAGCATCCGAAGCCGTGGCGACGACCGCCGGATGGCCGGCCAGTTTGGTCTCGAATAGCACCAGGCTTTCGGCAGTGGTGGCTGGTGCCGCCCGCGCGGAGACAATCGCACCGGCTGCCACCGGCGAACCGCTGCCGGCAGCCAGAATGCAGAGCCCCGTGGCGTGATGCGGGGTCTGCGCCCGATGCACTCTGTACCCGGCCTGCGTCAGCTCCGTCTGCAGGACATGTACAGCCTTGAGCGCCGGCGGCGCCGATGCCACGGAGTCGTGGCTGTCAAGCACCAGCGTGGCGATGGGCTGGCGGCCCGCTCCTGCAACCAGTGGGGCCGCCGCCGCTGCACCGGAATGACGGAGAAAGGAACGACGGTGAAGGCTGTTCATGTGCGTGGTTCCTGCAGTGACCACGCCGTTTTACAGCCTGTGTTGGGAAAGAAAAACGGCGGCACCTTTGTGCCGCCGTCTCCGAGAGTGGATTTTGCCTAATGTTTGCGGCGGCGGCGGCGCATTGCGCCTAAGCCGGCCAGTGCCGCACCGAACAGCGCCAGTGTGGCTGGCTCGGGCACCGACGGCGGCGGATTGCTGCTCGGGGTGATATCATGTCCCGACGGAGCGGCGACGCGGCCGGTCTTGCCGTTCGGTCCAACCACGTCGGCCACAAAGTAGTAACCCGTCCCATGACTGCTCTTGATGCCATCGACGAACGATGCGGTGGTGATCGAGGTATCCGTGATGTCGAAGTTGACCGGCCCGTGCTTGGGATTGCTGGCGCCCGTACCGCAACCTGAGCAGGCGATGCCGTATTCGAACGAACCAAGCGTTCCCCCCGCGCTGATATTTGCTGAGCCACCGATGCTGTCGCCAATCGAGAAATCGGTCGTGGTCAGGTTGGCGATGGTGATGTTCGGCGCGCCGGCGAGGTTGAAGACGAAGCCATAGTCCAGGGCCCCTGTGTTCACGAAGCTCGCGTTCGAAGCGAGGGTCACTGCGACATGAACGCCACCGCCCGTGATGTCACTCACCACCACTTTGCCGTAGTCCGATGCGCCACACCCAGAGGAGCAGCCGTCGACTGTCAGATCGTACTGGATCACGGAGGCTTGGGCCGCACCATTGCTGGCAATGAGGCCTATCAGGGCAAAGACGATCGTCGTAATGGCGCCCAGAAGCTGTGGCCGGACAGAACGCATGCGAATTCCTTTTCAATAATTGACGCTTCTGGCGTCAGCAATCGCCGTGCCACGCGCTTTTCCGTTACGTCTACCGTCCCTCTCTGGCTGCTATACGGCTGAGCTGTAAGGGAAAATGACGCCATATGCCGGATTCAACCTCAGGTGTGACAACGAAATTGACACAAGGCCGCACCTGACTTGCCGGCGACCCCGAGTCGCCCGAGTCGTCCGCGGCGCGCCTCGAAAATCAGCCTTACCGACTGTGCGTGATTTCCGCCACACCCCACAAAAAGGCTGGGATATCATAGGGTTCTAGTTGACGGACCGGCCGAGCTCTGACAGGGTTAACCCATACCGGACCGGGTTTTGGCATTTTCTGCCAAGCCGTTCCTTTCAGGGGCAAGGGGATGATCAAATCCGAACTGGTTGCACGTCTGACGACGCGCTACCCGCATCTGTACCATCGTGACGTGGAACGGATTGTCTCGACGGTACTCGACCAGATCACCAAGGCATTGGCGGAAGGCCACCGGGTGGAGCTTCGCGGCTTTGGGGCATTTTCTGTCAAAGTGCGTCCGGCGCGCATGGGGCGCAACCCGCGCACGGGTGAGCCGGTGTCGGTCGATGAGAAGCGCGCTCCGTTCTTCCGAACGGGCAAGGAATTACGCGAGCGTCTGAACATCAACGGAAGCGGCACGGAAGCGTCCTAGGCGACGACTAAGTTTGACGTCAGCCCGGTCGCGGCGCGGCCGGGCTTTTTTGTGTTCGGGTGCAAAGTCACTCACAGCAATGTTCTGGGGAGCTCCGATGTTTCGGCTTGCCCCAAAACGCGACTCCAATGCTCGATTTTGCGCCGATGATGGCCTATTTCTCACCTACTGCATCAGCAAGACAGGGCAGGACTTTGATGCGCTTTTCTAATCCCGTATTTGTTGCACTCGATACGCCGGATCTTGACCGGGCCGTGGCCTTGGCCACCGCCGTGAAGCCTTATGTCGGTGGGTTGAAGGTCGGATTGGAGTTCATCAGTGCTCTGGGGCCGGACGCCGTACGAAAGATTGTCGATATCGGTCTGCCGGTGTTCGCCGATGTGAAGTTCCACGACATCCCCAATACGGTAGCCGGCGCTGCGCGCGCCGTCGCGGGTCTCGGAATCGCGCTGTTCAATGTCCACGCTTCGGGCGGCGAGGCGATGATGCGGGCGGCCGCTGACGCCATCGCGACTCTCGATCCTAGGCCGCGCCTGATTGCCGTAACCGTTCTGACCAGCATGGACGAGGCGGCGCTCGAATCGGTCGGCCAGCATGGGCCCGCCTCTTCACAGGTTGAGCGCCTGGCTGCTCTGGCGCAGCAAAGCGGGCTGGATGGCGTGGTCTGCAGTGCCCATGAACTAGCCATGGTGCGAAAAGTGGCAGGCCCTGATTTTCTTGCGGTTGTACCGGGAATACGCCCTGCGGGATCGGCGGTTGGCGATCAGAAGAGGGTGATGACGCCAGCGGAAGCGGTTAACGCCGGGGCCGACATCCTGGTGATCGGCCGTCCGATCACTGGCGCGCCCGACCCCGTTGCGGCGGCCCGTACCATCGTACATGATCTAGGAATTACAGGCGCTTAACCCAGACCTTCCCCTTCGCTTGATTTCTGGGCGGGCGGCGGCGATAAGCGGCCCCCCATGGCGCTTCTCGTAAAAATTTGCGGCATCAACTCCGCGTCCGCGGCTGACGCGGCGGTAAAGAGTGGCGCCGACTTTGCCGGCCTGGTCTTCCACGCCAAATCGCCTCGCCATCTTTCGTTTGAGGCGGGACGGACGCTGGCCGACCACATGCGGGGGCGCTTGCGCCTTGTGGCGCTGGTCGCCGATGCCGATGACGAAATGATCGGGGC
>JBJKRM010000168.1:0-6116 GCA_046704685.1 Rhizomicrobium sp. | reverse complement strand
CGCCCATGTATTCCACGGCGCTGTGCACCCAAGGCGTATCCGAACCGCCCTTCAGGCAGGCGAAGTACACGCTGGCATAGACGATCGCGGCGCTGAGGAATCCGAACAGCGGCGCCGTCCACCAGCTGGGACCACGGGTGCCGTCGAACACCACAATGGAGACGAAGGTGGCGGCGAAAAAGGCCGCGGCGAAAGAGACGGCCTCGCGCACCGTTGGAATGGTGTCGAGCGGCAGCAGCGCATCGATCAGCGGCCGGGCGAGCACCACCCAGGCGACAATGGCGATGGCGGTCAGAACCACCTGGGCAAAGGCATAAGCCGGACCATAACGTCGGTTGGTCATGAAGACACAGAAGAAGCCGATAGGAACCAGTAGATGCGAAAGCGTCAGCCAGGAATCGTCGCCAAACAGCGAGACCGGCGTGTCGCGGTAGAGATAAACGCTGGCCGTCCAGGCCAGGAGGATGGCCACGGCAAATGCCAGCCGCACCACCGGGACCAAGACCAGGCCCAGCCTGTGGGCGAAGCTTTCCCGCCGCCCGAAGCCGTAAGCGCCCATATAGGGAGCATCACTGGCTGTTCTTAAACGGTACAGACCCCGCTCTTCGGAGCCGATATGCAAGCCGCCAACCCGGCCCGGCACCACATCTTGCTTATACGCCCGCACCTTACCCACCCCATATGCCGGCCATTGCATGTCTGGCCTGGCACATTCTGAGACATTACGGGATTGTCGATGCAGACGCCATGCCGAAAGGCTGGCGAAACGAGGTTTACGCCATCTTTACCGCGTTTTCTTGTAACGGATGTCCGAAGGGTGGTTACGCAGCCGCTGCGGCGGACTTCTTGGCGATCAGCCGCTTCAACCGCAGCGCGCGCGGCGAGAGGTTTTCGTCCTTCGCCTTCAGAAGATAGGCGTCGATGCCGCCCGAACGATCGATTGAGCGCAGCGCACTCATGCTGAACTTGAGCTTGAACACCTGACCCAGGGTGTCGCTGGCCAGGGAAATGACCTGCAGGTTCGGCTTGAAGACCCGCTTCGTCTTGTTGTTGGCGTGGCTGACGTTGTAGCCAACCATCAGGGTTTTTCCGGTCAATTCACAACGGCGGGACATGGGTATTCCTCGGCACAGGCCCGGATTCCCGGGCATTCGAAAGAGGCGCTCTCTTAATTGCGTGCCCCCGTCAGGTCAAGTCGTGGCGTCACCTCCAAGGGCAATCGCCCGGCCAAGTGCCGCCACCGGCTGCGTCAATCCGGCCCGCTGGGTTGGCCCCCAAATACAGGTCTTTGGACCGATTAACGAATTTCTAATCCTGGGGCGTTCGACAACCACTATTCTGTCATAATAGAACCAAGGACTGCGGCAAATCTGCTGCTGTGCTGGGAAACCCGACCAAGAGCCTGATCATGAGACTGCGCACCGCCCTCCTCGGCCTGGCCATGCTGGTCTTGCCTGCGACCCAGGCGTTTGCGGCCGGCGGTGCCGGCTCGGACCAAGCGAGCGGACCGAGCTCCGACCTGCAGATGGCCATGACCCTCTATGCCGGCGGCATCACCTTGGGAAACGTCGACATGGACGCCAAGTTCATCGGCGACAAGTACCATGTGGTGTCGAACCTGGAGACCAGCGGCGTGGTGAACGTCTTCTGGAAGTCGCAGATCCAGGCCACCTCATCGGGCATTCTCGAAAAGAAGCTGATGCAGCCGTCGCTGTACGATTCCTTCTATACGGGGCATGACGCGCATCATCAGGAAGTGTCGCTGAGCTATGAGAACGGCAATCCCGTGCGGCTCTACGCCAACCCGACCTATCCCACCACCGGCTACGAGGTGAAGCCCAACGAAAAGAAGGGCACCTTCGATCCGTTGAGCGCCGTGATCTATATCGCGTCGGGCGTCGGCGCCCAGCCGGGCAATCCCTGCAGCGTCAAGGCGCCGGTCTATGACGGCCGCCGTCGCTACAATGTCGGCCTCACCAAGGTGAAGGCGATCCAGATCAACATGGACAACGGCCTCTATCGCGGGCCGGGGTACGAGTGCTCCGTCCAGTACAAGCAGATCTCCGGCTACAAGCCGCGCGTCCTCCGGGATGCAAACTTTCCCGCCATCCACGCCTTGGTGGCGACCTTCCCAAGCGCCGTCTCCGGTCGCACCTTCGCCATTCCTCTGCGCGTCTGGGCGGACTCGCAATACGGGCGCATTGCAGCCGTCACCAGCAAGCTGAAGATCGACGGCCACGCACCCAAAGTGGGAAGCTAACGTAGCGGCTATCTGCAATACTGATCCTGCATTGCGGGCGTTCAGCGACCTCGCGAAACGGGAGCATTTGGCGCAGTGCTAATAGCAGCACGTGTGCTACGATTGTCTGAGTAATTCCGGGGGGAACTGGCGATGCGGTACGCTCGTCTGGCGGGGCGCGTTTTTGCAGGCGCCGCCGCGTTCTTTTTCATCATCGCTATCCACGCCCAAACGTCACCGACACGTCTGCCGGTCGAAGTATTCGGACAACTGCCGCAGATCAGACAGCCGGCGCTGTCGCCCGATGGCAAGCATCTGGCAACGATCCAAGCCTACAAGGGCCGCCCTGTCGCAGTGATCCGTACACTCGATCCGGCAGGCGTGGAGCCGGTGATCATTCCCTACGACAATGGCTATATCGTCGACGTGCAATGGGCGAACAACAACCGTCTGTTGGTCACAATCAACACCAATGCCCAAGTCTGGGGCGATTCACAGGTCAATCCCTGGTATCGCACCGCGTCGATCGACGCGACCGGTCATAACCCTGTCATCATGTTTTCCGACAAGCGTGATGCCCGAGCCATCAACCGATCCACCGATGGTGTCGTTGATGTGGATCTGGACGATCCGGACAACGTGTACATGGCGCTGTGGGCCAGCGCGAACAATAGCGATGCCGATGCATCCATCGGCGCTGCGGGCAATGTCCGCAATTCCTTGTTCCTGGTGAACACCGACACAGGGCATTCGCAGCGCGCTTTCCTCGGCGGCGACCAAACGGCGGAATGGTTCATGGACGGCCATGGCCATCCCGTGGCGCGGATCGACCAGTCGCTCCATCCGTTGAAAGACCATCTGTTGCTTTACCAACCGGACGAAAGCTGGAAGGAAGTCTATTCGGTCGACGCCAGTGACGGCTATGGCATGGTAATCGACGGTCTCACCGAAGACGGTTCCGCATTGGTCGAGACCGTCACCCAGGGCAAGCTCGGTATTCAAGCGCTGGTAACCAAGACCCTGCCCGATCTCAAGGAGAAGGCACTGTTCTCCGACAAGCATTATGACGTGAGCGGCGCACTCACAGATCCTTGGACCGGCCGGGTCATAGGGGTCACCGTCATCAAAGACCAAACCACCGACTACTATTTCGATCCGAAACTTGAAGCGCTACAGAGAGGCCTGGACGCCGCCCTGCCTGGTTTTACCGTGCATGCCATCGACTGGGATCTGGATCTCCAGAAGGTTATCGTTGTCGCATCCTCGCCGAAGCAGCCTCCGGCCTATTTCCTGCTCGACCGGACAACGCATCACCTGATCCTGCTCGGCCGCTCGTACGAAGGCATCCAGGCCACAGATCTCGGCGAGATGAAGCCGTATAATTACAAGGCGCGCGATGGCGTGGAGATTCCCGCATATCTCACCCTGCCACCCGGTAAGGAGGCGAAAAACCTGCCCGTCGTGATCGTTCCGCATGGCGGACCGATGGACCGGGACTATCTGCATTTCGACTTCGTGGCCCAGTTCCTGGCGAACCGGGGCTATGCCGTGCTGCAGCCCAACTTCCGCGGATCGAGCGGCTACGGTAGGGCCTTCGAAGCAGCGGGCTACGGCCAATGGGGTCTCAAGATGCAGGACGACGTGACGGATGGCGTCAAAAAGCTGATTGCCGACGGCATTGCCGATCCCAAACGCATCTGCATCTTCGGCATGAGCTATGGCGGATATGCGGCCCTGGCGGGCGCCACATTCACACCGAACCTTTACGCCTGTGCCGCCAGTTGGGCGGGCCCGTCGGATCTGCGTCGCATGCTGGCCTCCGATACCGCGAATTACGGCTCTCAATCGTCGACGATGTCCGCCTGGAGACGATTCCTGGGCGCCGAATCCGGGCTTGACGCCGTTTCGCCAGCACTACATGCGGACAAGGTGAAGATACCCGTATTGCTGATGCATGGCGAAGACGACGCGACGGTGCTCATCAACCAGAGCGAGGAAATGGAGGAGGCGCTGCAGCACGCCGGCAAGAAGGTCACCTTCATCTCGATCCCGAAAGAGACGCACTATCTGCAATCAGCCAGCTCGCGCATCAAGGTGCTGGCCGAACTCGGGAAGTTCCTGAAGGAGAACATCGGGGATTAAGGTTTGGCCGCATTCGAAAGCGCAGCCAGCAGCGGCACCAAGGCGGCGCTGACGGGCACGGCAATGCCATGACGGGCCGCCTTGCGAACGACGACGGCGTTGCGGGCGTTCCATTCCATCTCGCGACCGGCCATGCGGTCCTCATACATCGAATTGCCCTCGTCACCGTTGGCGGCAAGAAAGGCTTCGACTTGGCGCTCGACCAGCGCGTCATCGATGGTGGCGCCCTCCGCCCGCCCCACCGCGACGCATTCTTTCAAGATGGCCCGGGCGACATCGGCAACGCCAAGCGCGCGCATCACACGCAACCGCTGGCCGGTGAGCGCCAGGATGGCACCGCTCGGCGCATTGAGGCACAGCTTTAGCCAGGCCCGTGTCACAAAATCATCCGCGGTTTCGGCCGCAATGAACGAGCCGGCGAACAGAGAACAAAACACTGCGCCGGCGGCATCGGCAGGAACGGTGATCGTTGCCACTCTCTTCCACACGACCTCTCCCGGCGCTGTACGGCTCACCGGCAGATCGACCACCACGGGAACAATCGGCGTTCCGGCCGGAACAAACGGCTTCGCATTCTCGCGCTGCTCGACGCCGTTCTGCAGCACTGCCAGCTTGCTGCCGGGACCGACTGTAGCCCGCAACCAGTCCTCCGCGCCGGCCACCTGATAGGCCTTGACGCACAGCAGCACCCAATCGGCGCCAAGACGATTCTCGGGCGCGGTCACCACGTTCGCCGCAAAGGTCTTGGCCGGCTCACTCTCCTTGCGAACCGAAAGCTGCGAAAAACTGCGGCGGGCGCAGAAAATCACGTCGTGCCCCGCCTCGATCAGCGCCGCTCCGACGGCGCAACCGATGGCCCCTGCTCCGATGATGGCGATGCGAGACATGGCTGTCCTCCGTCTACCGCGACTTCATCGCGCGTCCGCGACGGGGGTTCAAGGTGAACCCGTCGAGGCCCGCCAACAGAAGACGTCCCGCTGAAAGAAGACGAAACATCACCGCCGCCACGGCGCCCGTTGGGACCTGCTGATTGGCCTCAGGCTTTTGGCACCGCGGCTGGGGGTTGAGCCGGCGTGCATCCTGCGATTGAATAGTGGCTCCGGTTCATACCGGAGGTGGGGGCTGTCATGAAATCCGTGTTCCTGTTGATTCTCGTAGCTTTGGCCGCAGCCATGCCGGCACGTGCGGAAAAATGCACGCTGGTGCGCTTGGCATCCATCCAGCTCCAGCCCTCGGCCAACGGCAACGCGGAATTCGTGCCCGTCGAGATCGGCGGCCTGCACGAACTGATGCTGCTCGACACCGGCGCCGCGGCGACGATGCTCTCTTCCTCAATCGCGAAAAAGCTCGGGATCGAACCCAAGCGTGCCAATTACCGCATGTACTTCGTTACCGGCCATTATTCGGATAAATATATCACGACGTCACTGGCCATAGGCCACCTGAAGAGTGACTCCATTCGCTTTATGCTGACGCGGGACGGCCCAAAAGAAGGAAGCATGGTAGGCATTCTTGGCGCGGACATTCTTGGCGCGCTCGACGTTTCGATCGATTTCGGAACGAACAGGCTCGACCTCTTCGATCAACATCATTGCGAGGGCAAGGTCGTCTACTGGCCCCAGCGACCGCTTGCCATCATTCCCTTCAAGCAGGTGGGCACAAAGCAAATCGTGATTCCCGTCACGCTGGACGGCATCAAATTGCAGGCCATCTTCGATACCGGTTCGTCCATCTC
>JBJKRM010000167.1:0-3480 GCA_046704685.1 Rhizomicrobium sp. | reverse complement strand
ATCTTCGACAGCCTCGTGGTGCATGGCGGCTTCGACCCGAAATTGCTGCGCCTGTTGATCGATACCCATCTCAGGGCCCATGTCACCGAGCGGCACGGCATTCCACTGTCCGGCCCCGAAAGCCTTTCCGAGGCCGGGCCCGGCGTGGTGGTGGTGATGTCGCGCTGCTTCGCCGGAGAGATTTCGGCCGAAGCAAAAAAGCGGGCGCCCGCCGCTGAGATTCTTCTGTTCACCGACCTGCTTGGCCGTGCGCGCGTGCGACGGGCCGCATAAAGGGAATCAGACCATGACACCAGTCGTACAATTAAGAGAGACGCCGAGCGGCAACTGCCCCGATATCGAAACGCAGATCGCCGAGGCCGCATGCTTCACGCGGCGCCATCTGATCGCGCAGATCTATCGCGCCACCTCCGGCCATCCCGGCGGCGCGCTGTCCTGCGCCGACATCCTGGCCTGCCTGTTCGGGGCCGAGCTGAACATCTGGCCGTCGTCGGTGGGCGATCCGCATCGCGACCGCTTTGTGCTGTCGAAGGGCCACGCTTGCCCAACGCTTTATGCCATCGCCGCCTGGCACGGCTTCTGTGACAGGAAGGAGGCGCTGAACCTGCGCAAGCTGGGAAGCCCGTTCCAGGGCCATCCGCACGTCAAGGACCTGCCCTGGGTGGAGACCTCGACCGGCTCGCTGGGGCAGGGATTCGCGGTCGCCATGGGCATGGCGATGGGCCTTCGCATGCAGAAGATCCGCTCGCGCGTCTATGCGCTGCTCGGCGACGGCGAAATGCAGGAAGGCTCGGTGTGGGAAACGGCGATGTGCGCCGCCCATCACAAGCTCGACAATCTCTGCGCCATCATCGACTACAACAAGATGCAGTCCGATGCCTTGAACGAGGATATCTGCGGCCTAGCACCGCTCGCCGACAAGTGGCGCGCCTTCGGCTGGACCGTGTTCGAGATCGACGGCCACAACATCCCCGAAATTCTCTCCACCCTGCATCTGGCGGCCACAACCCGCGGCCATCCGGTCATGATCATCGCCAACACCATCAAGGGCAAAGGCGTTCCCTACATGGAAGGCAGCCCCGCCTGGCACGGCAGCGTGAAGCTGTCGCGCGAGCAATCCGCCACGGCTCTCACAGCGCTCGGCGCCAGCGAAGACGAAATCAAGGAGCTTCTCGATGTCTGAGAACAACGCACCCGCACTGATCGGTTCGTCCGGCGATTCCCTGCGCGAAGCCTTCGGCAAGGAACTGACCCGCATCGCGCCCGATTTCCCCCAGCTGGTCGTGCTTGACGCCGACGTGGCCGGCGGCACCGGCGTGCACCACTTCCGCAAGGCATACCCCGAGAAGCTCATCCAGTTCGGCATCGCCGAGCAGAACATGGTGGCCGCCGCCAGCGGCTTGGCCGCCACCGGCATGCTGCCCGTTGTCACCGGTTTCGCCTGCTTCCTCGAGCGCGCTTATGAACAGGCCCGTCTCTCCATCGGCTACGCCAACCGCAATGTGAAGATCGTCGCCAGCCATCCCGGGCTCGACGTCGGTCCCGACGGCGGTTCGGCCCAGGCCCTGGAAGACATCGCCGCCTTCCGTGCCATTCCCGGCATGACGGTGATCTCGCCGGCCGATCCTTACGAGCAGGCGCTCGCCACCCGCGCCATCCTGGAATTCGAAGGCCCCGTCTATATGCGCACCGGCCGCAGCGCCGCCATGCGCCTGTTCGAGGAAGGTCACAAATTCGAGATCGGCAAGGGCCAGATCATCCGCAAGGGCCGCGACGTGACGCTGGTCGCCTGCGGCGTGGAAGTCGCCCGCTCGCTCAAGGCCGCCGAGCTTCTGGCGGAGGAAGGCATCAACGCCCGCGTCGTCAACATGGCGACCATCAAGCCGATCGACGAAGCGCTGCTCAAGCGCTGCGCCAAGGAAACCGGCTGCATGGTGACGGCCGAGGACCACAACATCTACGGCGGTCTGGGCAGCGCGGTCGCCGAGGCGGTGACCAAGACTCATCCCTGCCCGATCGAGTTCATCGGCCTCAAGGACAGCTTCGGCACCTCCGGCGAGCCCGACGAACTGGCCGAACACTTCCAGATCACGGCGCCCTGGATCGCCAAGGCTGCCAAGCACGCGATCGAACGCAAGAAAGGCCTGCAATGAACCGCTTCTCGCTCGCCGGCAAGAATGCCGTCGTCACCGGTGCCAGCCGCGGCATCGGCAAGGCGATCGCGCTTGGCCTCGCCGAGGCGGGCGCCGACGTCATCGTGACCTACCGCGAAAAGCGCGATGGTGCGGAAGCCGTGGTGAAGCAGATTCAGGGTATGGGACGCCGCGGCGTAGCCCTGCCACTCGACGTCACTTCCCGCACCTCCGTGGAAGCGCTGGCCAGGGACGTGAAGCAGTTCGGTCCCATCTCGATCCTGGTCAACAATGCCGGCATCAACAAGCCGACCGATTTCGACCAGATCCAGGACGGCGACTGGGACACCATCCTGAACACAAATTTGCGCGGGCCCTACATCTGCAGCCAGGTGTTCCTGCCGCTGCTGGCGGAGGCCGGCGGCGGATCGATCATCCATATCGGATCGGTCAGCGGCCAGTATGGCGGACCGCGCACGGCTCATTACGCCGCATCGAAAGCGGGACTGATCTCTCTGGCACAGGTCGTCGCCCGCTTCGGCGCCCAGTACAAGGTGCGCTCCAACACCGTGGCGGCGGGCCTCATCGCTTCCGAAATGGCGGCGGCCGGCATGGCCAATGCGGCGGTGCAGAAGGCGGCCGAGACCATCGTGTTAAAGCGCATGGGCACCCCTGCGGAAGTGGCCGACACGGTGGTGTTCCTGGCTTCGGAGGCGTCGAGCTACATCACGGCACAGACCATCAACGTCAACGGCGGATTGTATTTTTAATATGCAGAAGACGCTGCTCATCGTCTCGGGCGGCGTTGAAGCCGCGGAAGCGGTCCGCCGCGCCAAACAGATGGGATTGTATGTCGTGGTCTCCGACATCAATCCCGAGGCGCCCGGTTTCCAGATCGCCGATTCGGTTCTGATCGCCGATGTCTACGGCCCCAGCGATACCGCGGCGGCCGCCGGGCGTTTCAGCGACAAGATCCGCAAGATCGACGGCGTCCTGGCGGTGGCGGCCGATGCCCCGCTGACGGTGGCGGCGGTGAACGAGCGGCTGGGATTGAAAGGCATCTCGCGGCACAGCGCGGAACTGGCTTGCGACAAGCTGGAAATGAAGCTCCGTTTCCAGGAATGCGGCGTGCCGATTCCCTGGTTCTCCGCGGTGAACACGACCCAGGAATTGCAGCGTATCCTGGTCGAGCACGGCCGCGACCTGGTGATCAAGCCGGTGGACAGCCGCGGCTCGCGCGGCGTGCAGCGGCTGAGTCTGGTGAAGGATCCGGTGCAGGCCTTCCTCAATGCCCGCCAGTTCTCGCCCACCCAGCGCGTCATGGTGGAGCAGTATCTGGAAGGCCCGC
>JBJKRM010000166.1:0-4537 GCA_046704685.1 Rhizomicrobium sp. | reverse complement strand
GCCCGACACCGTGCCGGGCGCGCTGCTGCACAATCTCAAGCACAATCAATGCCTGCACGAACGCGTGCTCATCGTCGATGTCCGCACCATGGGCACACCCTTCGTGGCGCCGGACCGGCGGCTTGCGATCGACAAGCTGGGCAAGGGCTTCTGGGCCGTGCACATCCGCCAGGGCTTTTTCGAAGGCACCGACCTGCCGCGCATTCTCGAGGAGGCGCGCCGCTTCGCGCTGGCCATCGATCCCGCCAGCACCAGCTATTTCCTGGGGCGCGAAACCATCGTGGCGGCGGAGCATCCCACGCTGGGACGCTGGCGGCTGTGGCTTTTCACCTGGCTGGTGCAGGGCGCGCTGTCGCCGGCGCGCTTCTATCACCTGCCGTACAACAGGGTGGTCGAGCTCGGTGCCCAGGTGGCGTTGTAGGCGGACGCAGAACTCAGCGCCGGCCGCCCACTTCGTCCAAATGCTTCAGCATGTCTCTGGGGTCTTCGTAGACGCGCACCGCACCGGAACGCTCCAGCTCGTCCTGGCCGTAACCGCCGGAGAGCAGGCCGACGCCCAGCGCACGGCAGCGGCGGGACGCCAGCATGTCCCAGATCGAGTCGCCCACCACCACGGAATTCTCGATCGGCTGTCCGAGACGTTCGGCAGCGGTCAAGAAGAGGTCGGGATCGGGCTTGGCGTAGCGAACCTGGTCGCGGGTGACGACGGGAACCTTGGCGGGATCGACGCCGAGGGCGTCGAGGTTGGGCTTGGCGGTTTCCATACGGCCCGAGGTGGCGATCGCCCATGGAATGCCGCCGTCGGTCAGGGCCTGCAGCAGTTCGCGGGCGCCGGGCAGCGGCTTCACGGTGTGGACGTTGCGATTGTAGGCTTCGGTGTGGCGGGCCCTCAGCCGCGACAGAAGCTCAGGGGTGATCGTGGCCCCTGTTTCCCGCAGGAACTGGTCGACGAACAGGCCGCCGCTCATGCCGATCTTGCGGTGAATGCGCCAGACCGACAGCTCAATCCCTTCCGAATCAAGCGCCTCCATCCAGGCCAGAACGTGCTGGTAAACACTGTCCACCAGGGTGCCGTCGAGATCGAAGAGGAAAACTGACTGGATGTGCATGAGTCACCTTGAGAAAAATGGGCCGTGCCAAGCGTCATGATTACGGCGCTACCCGTGCAGCTTCAAGCAGTTGTGCGACATATTCGTAACCGCCTTGGCCCCAGCCGCGTCCCGGCACTAATATTCCCCTCCAGTAAGCGGCCCCTGGGAGCCGCCCAAGGGAGGGGAGTAAATATCATGCATTATTGGCGTTTAGGCCTCATGGCCGTAGTGACAGCCTTTATGATGGGCATGCCTGCGATTCAGGCTGCATCGATCCAGGACAAGGCCGACAACCTCGAAATCTCAGCCCTCGACCTCGAGGCAAAGGGCGATCTCGAAGGGGCGATCGTCAA
Organism: Rhizomicrobium sp.; assembly: GCA_046704685.1. Lineage (GTDB taxonomy): Bacteria > Pseudomonadota > Alphaproteobacteria > Micropepsales > Micropepsaceae > Rhizomicrobium. The sequence goes on along the minus strand of JBJKRM010000166.1, from coordinate 3,093 downwards.
GCACCGCGCCGCGCTCAAGCTGGTGCCCAACAACAAGGCCTTCAAAGAGAACTTCGCCAAGACCCTGAACGCCGCCGCCATTGCCAGGCACAACGCCAAAGACGACGCCACCGCCATCTCCTATCTGGAAGAAGCCGTGGCCCTGGTTCCGAACTTCAAGGCGGCCAAGGACAACCTCATCGCCTTGAAGGGTTCCAAGCTCAACCGGGAAGGCATTGCCCTGATGAAGAAACCGGATTTCCCGGGCGCCGTCGCCAAATTCAATGAGGTGTTGAAGCTGGATCCCAACAACGTGCCGGTCAAGATCAACCGCGACATCGCCGAATCCCAGGTCCTGATGCAAAACGGCGATCCGGACGGCGCCGTGGCCAAGCTGAAGGAAGCCCAGACGCTCAACCCCAACCTGCAGATCGTCAAGGACAAGCTGGCCGAAGCCCAGGCGGCTGCAGACGCCAAGGCCGCGGCAGAAGCCAAGAAGAAGAAAGAAGCCGAAGAGAACAAATAGGCGGCTTCCGCCCGATACGGTTTCAAGCCCTCGTGCGCCGCGGCGTGCGAGGGCTTTTTTGCGGTCCCCGAAACGATCCCCGGCCTCTTCAATCCTGACAAACCGGCACAGCAGATCGGACAGGTTTTGCGTTGTTTTTCGCCATTACCTTACGACAGAAGTCAGGGAAATCACCGGCTTCTTGCAGTTTCCTCGGACGGTGCTTGTATTGCACACGCCGCAGTCAGGAGGATGCCGCCATGGCTGAAGCCTATATCGTTGCCGCCAAACGCACCGCCGGCGCCCGCAAAGGCGGCCGGCTGAAAGGCTGGCATCCGGTCGATCTCAGCGCCGTCGTGATCGATGCCCTGGTTGCCGACGACCAGGCCGCTGTGGTGGACGACGTGATCCTGGGCTGCGTCATGCAGGTCGGCGAGCAGGCGATCAACGTCGCCCGCAACGCGGTGCTGGCCTCCAAGCTGCCGCAAAGCGTTCCCGGCACCTCGGTGGACCGCCAATGCGGCTCGTCGCAGCAAGCGCTGCATTTCGCGGCCCAGGCGGTGATGGCAGGGGCGATGGACGTGGTGATCGCCGGCGGCGTCGAAAGCATGACTCGGGTGCCGATGGGCCTGTCGGTGACGCTGCCGGCGCAGAACGATTTCGGCATGTATATGAGCCCCAAGCTCCACGAGCGCTTCGGCAGCGCGCCATTCAGCCAGTTCCTCGGCGCCGAGATGATGGTCGAGAAATACAAGCTGATGAAGATCGAGCTCGACCAGTTCTCCTATGAAAGCCACGTCAAGGCGGCGCAAGCCTGCCGGTCCGGCGCCTTTGCCGACGAGATCGTGCCGCTCACCATCATGCTGGACGACGGCAGCGTGGTGGAGCACGACTGCGACGAAGGCATTCGCCACGACGCCGATCTCGAGGCGATCCGCGCCGTCAAGCTGTTGAAGGAAGGCGGTGCGCTGACGGCGGCGAGCTCGAGCCAGATCTGCGACGGCGCCTCGGCGGTGCTGGTGGCCAATGAGGCCGGATTGAAGAAGCTGGGCGCCAAGCCGCTGGCGCGCATCCACCATATGACGGTGATGGGCGGCGACCCGGTGATCATGCTGGAGACCCCGATTGCCGCCACAAGGCAAGCGCTGAAGAAGACCGGGCTCGGCAACTCGCAGATCGATTAGTTCGAGGTCAACGAGGCGTTCGCCTCGGTGCCGCTGGCCTGGCTGAAGGAGACCGGCGCCGATCCGGCGCGGCTCAATGTACGCGGCGGAGCGATTGCGCTCGGCCACCCCTTGGGCGCCACCGGCACCAAGCTGATGACGACGCTGGTGCATGCGCTGCATCAGACCGGCAAGCGCTGGGGCCTGCAGACGATGTGCGAAGGCGGCGGCATGGCCAATGTGACGATTGTGGAGCGGGTGTAAGCACCTCCTCATTGGTGGGGAGGCAAAAAGAAGAGCGCCTTTCCACGGGATTCACCGCTCCTGCCCTGCGCCTGGCACCAACCGCCCTCGGGCGGCGGCACAACCCGGCGATGGGAATCGCGCTACTCGGAACCCCTGTTGTTCGGAAGTCTTCCGGAGGCCGCAACCTCGTTGAACTTCCGCCGGGTTTGTCCTTTCACGGCCCGCGCCGGACGGCGGCTCGGCGGGATGGATGGCGGTGCATTTGAGAAACCGCCCCGACCCTGTATGTCCTCGCATGCGGATCCGGACCCTCGCGAAAGGCCCCTCGCCGCTCAACTGCCACGTCTCTCCTCATCCAAAGCCGGCGCTGGGCGCGCTCGCCCAGGCACCGCGGTTGAAGAGAATAAAATGAAAACATAAAACGTACGAAGCAAGTACAATTGGGTTCATATTCCTGCGGCATATTGGATCGACCGCGACGCATTCTCGCCTCGACCAGAAGCGGCAAGCCGGCAACGCGCCGGCGCGCGGAGAGGCGCGCGGCCGATGCCTCAGCGCGACGGTGAAGAGACCATGCACCCGGCGCGACCGCGGCGCCGTGAGAAGCAATTGATCCGTGGACGGACTTTGAACGGCGGTGTTGCACCATTTGCGGACCTAGGTCGTTCCGAGAGATATTCGTGAAGCTGCCGAAGAGGGTGCTCACCCATGACGACGAAACGCGTCCTCTGGGCATGGACGATCATCAGCATTTCCTGGATAGCCTTCGCTGCGTGGCACGGACTTCAGCTAGAAGCATCAATCCGTGGTCTAGTCGAACTGATGTGCAAACACGGTGCGAAATGCGTCCCCAAGAGTGGAATCGAACTTCTCTATGATTGGATGCTAGTGGCGTTATGGTTTTTAGGACCACCTGTTGTTCTTCTCGCGCTTGGCGCCATGGTTCGTCGCGTCCTCAGTGCGCTGCGCACAGCCAACGCTGGAAAAACGCCAATCTGATATGGCAACTATTGGCGCGACGTCGCCGTACCGCTTACTTCTCGAACGCTACCAATTCTGAACAATCGCCAATCGGCGGAATAGCGTCTGGGCCCAGCGTTGGCGGAAAAAACTTCAGCTTAGCCACGAACCCACTGGCGATACTTTGTGTCGAGCAGAGCGACCAACACGACGACGAGTGGAATACCGACCCAAACTGCA
>JBJKRM010000165.1:0-3348 GCA_046704685.1 Rhizomicrobium sp. | reverse complement strand
TCTCGAGCATGTGGTGGCGATCGAGGAGATCAGCCGCGGCTCGGCCTCGGTGGGGCTGTCCTATGGCGCCCACTCCAATCTCTGCATCAACCAGATCCGGCGCAACGGCACCGAGGAGCAGAAGCGCGGCTATCTGGCGGGCCTGATCACCTGCGAGCTTGTCGGCGCTTTGGCGATGAGCGAGGCCGAGGCCGGCTCTGATGTCATTTCCATGCGCCTTGCTGCCGAGAAAAAGGGCGATCGCTATGTGCTGAATGGCACCAAGATGTGGATCACCAACTTCCTCCGACACCATGGTGGTCTACGCCAAGACCGATCCGGCTGCTGGCCCGCAGGGCATCACCGCCTTCATCGTCGAGCGCGGCTTCAAGGGCTTCTCCACCACCGGCAAAATGGACAAGCTCGGCATGCGCGGGTCCGACACCGGCGAGCTGGTGTTCGACCATTGCGAGGTGCCGGAAGAGAACGTGCTGGGCGGCGTCGGGCAGGGCGTGCGCGTCTTGATGAGCGGCCTCGATTACGAGCGCGTGGTGCTGGCCGCCGGTCCGCTCGGCATCATGCAGGCCTGTCTTGACATCGTCATGCCCTATATCCACGAGCGCAAGCAGTTCGGGGTGCCGATCGGTTCCTTCCAGCTGATGCAGGGCAAGATCGCCGATATGTACACCGGCCTGTCGGCGGCACGCTCCTATGTCTATGCCGTGGCCCGTGCCTGCGACACCGGCAAGCACACCCGCAAGGATGCGGCTGGTGCGATCCTCTATGCGGCCGAAAAGGCGACCTGGATGGCGCTGCAGGCGATCCAGTGCCTGGGCGGCAATGGCTACATCAACGACTATCCCACCGGCCGTCTGTTGCGCGACGCCAAGCTCTACGAAATCGGGGCCGGCACCAGCGAAATCCGCCGCTGGCTGATTGGTCGGGAGATGTTCGAGGAGACGGAGTAGGGGACCTATCTATATAGTTAAAATTATATAGGTAGGTAGTTACATTGTGCTTCTCCGATGGAGGAGCAGATGGCCGATTTGCGCCCACCGGCCAGTGCCGTGGTCCAAGCACTCGGCCCCAACGTCACCAAAGCCGATACGATCAGGGCCCTGGACCGGGCCGGATACTCGCGCAGCGAAATCGCGGACATCATGGGAATACGCTATCAGCACGTCCGCAACGTTCTGGTGGACGATGAGCGTTTGGCCCGCGAGAAGCCGCTAGCCGGCATGGCGGGGCGGCCTCCAGGCATGAGCGAATCCGAAAGGCGCTTCGAATCCGCACCACAGCTGGTGGGGAGGATCACCGTGGGACCAGATGGTAATGTCGACATTCCCAGAGACATCCTCGCCGCGGCCGGAGCCAAAGAGGGTGAAGCGCTGCTTGTCCGTGTTGTCGACGGTGCCATTGAATTGCGCACACCCGAATCCGCCTTGCGGCGTCTTCAGGAATATGTTCGCCAGTTGGTGCCGGAAGGGGTGAGCCTTGCCGACGAGCTCGTCGCCGAGCGTCATGCCGAGGCGGAGCGAGAGCTTGGCGAGGACTAGCGTCGTACTCGACAGCTCGGCAATGCTCGCAGCGCTTCAGGCTGAGCCTGGGGCTGATTTGGTCGCGCCCGTGCTCGCAACGGCGTTGATTTCGTCGATCAATTTCGCCGAGGTCGTAACGAAGTTGGTTTTGCGTGGCGGGCATGCGGCGACCGTTCGGGAACGGTTGGATGCTACGCTGGTCCATGTCGTCGATTTCGACAAAGAACTCGCCGAAGACGCCGGCGAGCTGGTGCTGCTCACGAAATCAAAAGGCCTTTCCCTCGGCGACCGCGCCTGTCTGGCGCTGGCGCGGCGCGATAGGCTGCCGGTGATGACTGCGGACCGCTCCTGGAAGGATCTTGATGTTGGCGTGACGATCGACGTGATCTGTTGAGCCGGTCGGAGGATCGCTCTCTAGGTTTGGGCGGCCTTCGCTTCGCGCCGCACCCGTCTCAACAGCGGCAGATCGTGTGTAAACGGAATTGACGCTATTACGAATAGATTGCTCTGCGATACGCAGGGTTAATCTGAAAGGGGTGTTAACGGATATTACAGTAAGAGGCACATACAAACCGCGAAGTGTTGAAATGCCTTCCTTTTTCGGATTGGTATGACGTTTGCTCGGTTGATGGCAGCAAAGGCCAGCAGACGGCGACGATGGGAACGCACCGGCTGCTGGCCCCCCCGCGCATAGGGATAGTACGCGGTCGATTGGCAAGCTGGGGTACTCGCAACCACCTGCTTGCGGCGTCGGACCGCGTGGGTCGCACCCCTACGGCGAGCTTGGCGAGTGTGTTCCGACGGCGGTTGCCGTCGGGTGAACATTCGACGGCTGTTCTGAAGCTGCGTCGGGCAAGGCCGGAGCGGGCTGCCGCAACCACTCCTGCTTGGCCAGTTTGAGAAGGCCGGCTTTGCCGGGATGAACACTTTGACGCCTGGACCTCGGTGCTGACGCCCCCTTGATTCGCACTGACCGGAAATAATAACCGACCAGGATTGAGGCGGGAACGCTAAACACAACCCAACCCACGATGATGTGCCAGAACAGGTGCATCTCATGCCTCCTTCACGGAGGGCAGGCAGTCAGACACGGCCACAAGGCTGAACCTTGAGGCGATCCGCTGGGGTTTTGAATTTCGGAAGTCGAGAATCCTGTCGAAAGGATTGCTGTGCCGACAAAAGCGGCGAGAGAAACGGCAAACAATGTGCGCGACCACTGTCGCTGGTGAGCCGATCAACACCATTTTACACCGGCGCTGGACGCCTATGACGTCAACGCCGCCTCCTGCTATCGTTCAGGTTTCATCGTCATCTCCCATCGTTGTTGCTGATTCTGCATTGGACTGGCCGCTCACAAGGATTGCTGACGCACCCGCGCCACGCCGTCCGTCAACCGCTCCGAACGACCCATTCTGAACGGTTGCACTCGCCATCAGGCGATGTGCGGTCGGCTGCGAGTTGGACCGCCACACCCTGATCGCAGAGGAAATGTGAGCTTCCGTCACGCAGACACTCACTTGCCACTAATCACACACATGCAGCGAACCGCTGCCAGGCATTCTTATTTGTTGACCTGCACACTTTATAGTAGTCAAAGCCCACATTTCAAGCAATTGAGTATTAAAATAAACATCCCGCGTAAGCCATTGAATGTGGAGCGCTCCACTCCGACGGTACGGCAATCTTGGGCAATGGCATCTGCCAGTGTGTCTCCGGAGCCACGGAAACTTGAGCTGCCTTTCGGGCGGGCAACAAGCCTCTGAGCTGTTTCCGTTCTGCCGTGCCCGACCATGACCGTTTCCCTTCCGCACTATGCCTGCCCACTGGCACG
>JBJKRM010000164.1:0-5793 GCA_046704685.1 Rhizomicrobium sp. | reverse complement strand
TACCCGGCGCCTCAAGGTCGACAGCGAGTCCCATGACACGATCGGCTATGTCCATCTGCGGGCGATGGGCTCCGGCGACATCGACCAGTGGGCGCGCGATTTCTATCCCGTGTTCGATCGTCAGGGCCTGATCATCGACGTTCGCAACAACCGTGGCGGCAACATCGATTCATGGTTGCTCGGCAAGCTGTTGCGCAAGGCTTGGTTCTATTGGCAGCCCCGCATCGGCAACCCTTATTGGAACATGCAGGATGCCTTCCGCGGGCATATCGTCGTCCTATGCAACCAGCATACGGCCTCTGACGGCGAGGCGTTCACGGCCGGCTTCCAGCACTTCAAACTGGGCAAAATCATCGGCATGCGCACCTGGGGCGGCGAAATCTGGCTGTCGATGGACAACACGCAACTCGACAATGGCATCGCCAGCGCCGCCGAGTTCGGCGTCTACACGCCGAACGGCAAATGGCTCATTGAAGGCCACGGCGTCGATCCCGATATTGTGGTGGACGATCTTCCGCACGCCACGTTCACCGGAAAAGACGCTCAACTCCAGGCCGCGGTCCACCTCCTCCAGCAGGAAATCAAGGCCGCCCCGCGCCCGGTTCCTCGGCATCCGCCATACCCCGACAAGTCGTTCCACTATGCGGATCAAGCCCCATGAGCAGCCGCCACGGGAATGACCGGTAACGGCGCGCCCCGGAGTGGCTGGCCGGGTGGGGAGGTTCGGGGTGACGCGGATAAGGTCAAGTCCGGTCGGTGCCGTCCGCCTGCCGTGGATGGCCCGGCCGGCTCTGCCCGGCCCGTTGAGGGACGTCTGAATTCCCGCGACATGTCTGAAATATTATTTATATTCAATATATTACGGGCTGGCGGACAGGGCGGGATTCGAACCCGCGGAACGCTCATCACGTTCACACACTTTCCAGGCGTGCGCCTTCAACCACTCGGCCACCTGTCCGCATCGGCCGCGCTCCCGCACGGCGGCTGGCCGACGGATTTAACGGATTTGCGAAACAAAGCAAGCCGGGCGGCCCATCAGGGTCACCCGGCCGCATCGGGTTGATCGGGCAGGGCCTTTATGCGCCGTCGATCATGTGCGTGCCGAGGCCGATGTCGCGCTTGGCGGCGATCGCGGTGATGGTCGGGCCGCCGATGGCGTCGAACAGGCACATCACGGTGATGAAGAAGAACACCGAGGTCGAGAATCCCTTGAGGATGAGGAACTCGATCAGCGCCACCACGAACACCAGCGTGGAAAGAGCGTTGTTCACCATCTCCTTGCGGGAGGTGCCGGAGGCCTTGATCACCTCGATGAACAGCATGGCGATGGCGACGAAGACGATGAAATCGCCCGCGCTGACCATCCACACCTCGCCCGAGAACATCTTGATGCCGACGGGTTTGGTCAGAAGCTGAAACATGTCGTTCTTGGCGACGACGTTGCCGAACAGAACAACCAGGTTGTAGAGCGCGACCGGAATGATCATCAGTGGGAAAATCCGGAACATCAAACCCTCCCCAATGCAGGACCCCAAATGAGATGTACCATATTAGGGCAAAACTGCGACGGGGGCACCTCCGTCCCGGGGCGCCGTGGTCAAGGACCCGCGGTAGTACGGGCTTTTTCGCGGTAGATCAGCATCAGATTGCGGATATAGACCAGCAGGCCGCCGATCTGTCCCATCAGGAAGGGAAGCCCGCCCTTGCCGAGATGAACGGCATAAACGGTGGTGATCAGCCCGCCGCCCAGGCTGAAATACCAGAAGGCGATCGGCATCACGCTCTTCTTGGCCCGCTCGCTGTAGAACAGCTGCACCAGGAATCGCGAGGCGAACAGGAGCTGGCCGCCGAAGCCGACCGTCAGCCACAGCGCATCGATGGTCGAGCGCGTGCCGAACAGCGTCTCGATTACCTGATTGTACATCACAGCTCCTTTGCTACCGTCTTCTTGCGCATGCGGCGCTGCAGCCAGCGCACGCCCATCAGGTCGTCGATGCCGACCAGCATGCGGTTGAAGTTGGTGTACTTCGATTGCCCGTGCAGCCTCGGCCGGTGGTTGACGTCGACGAACGCCACCTTGTAGCCCTCGCGGATCACCAGGGTGATGAGATAGCGATGCAGGTGGTCGAAATAGGGCAGGGCGAGGAACACCTCGCGCCGGAACGCCTTGAGGCCGCAGCCGGTGTCGGTCGCCCCGTCATGCAGCAGCGCCTGGCGGATCTTGTTGGCAAGGCGCGACGCCAGCCGGCGCGAGACAGTGTCCTTGCGCTTGGCGCGCACCCCGGAGACCAGCGCAAGCGACGCTTCGCCGCGTTCCAGCTCGGTCACGAGTTTCGGGATGTCGGCCGGATCGTTCTGCCCGTCGCCGTCCAGGGTGACGATGGTCTCGCCGCGCGCGGCGCGCACACCGGTGCGGATGGCGCGGCTTTGGCCGAGATTGGTGGCATGGCTGATGACCCGCAGGGTCGGGATCTCGGCCTTGAGGGCGGTCAGGGCCGCCGCCGTGCCGTCGCTCGAGCCGTCATCGACGAAAATGATCTCGGAGTCGCCGGTTCCGGCCACGGCCGTGGCGATCTCACGGGCGAGGGGGCCGATATTCTCGGCCTCGTCCTTCACCGGCACCACCACCGACAGTTTCACCGCCATGCTGAAATTCCGTTCTATCCCGTCGTAGTTTAGGGTTGATTCAGCCGCTGAGTCCTTGCCAGGACCCAATTTGGCGCGGGCCTTATACAAGGCCACGCCGTCTGGAAACAGGGTTGTGCCGGAATGACCCATTTGCCGTCCCGTTGCCGCCCGAAAGCGCTTTTTCGGCAGAATCCCTACAAGAGGCGTTCCACATGACGGATACCGAGACCGACACAGAGGCCGACACAGAGGCCGGCCCCGATACGGAGGCTGCGGCCCCGCCGGCCGGCCGTTTCACCGGGGTTCTGCGCTGGGCGTCGCGGCGGCCCCGCCTCATCCTGACGGTGCTGTGCCTGGCTCTGTGGACGCCAGGGCTGTTGTCGCTGCCGCCGCTCGACCGCGATGAGAGCCGCTATGCCCAGGCCTCCAAGCAGATGCTGGAGACCGACAACCTGATCGACATCCGTTTCGGCCATATCCCCCGCTACAAGAAGCCGGTCGGCATTTACTGGATGCAAGCGGCGGCCACCGAGGTCGCCGGCATGGGGGACATCAACCAGATCTGGACCTACCGCCTGCCGTCGCTGATCGGAGCGATCATCGCCGTGTGGCTCACCTTCTGGTGCGCGCGGGCCTTTGCCGGGGCCGAGATGGCGTTCCTGGCGTCGGCGCTGCTGGCTGGGACGCTTCTGCTCACCGCCGAGGCCACCATTGCCACCACCGATGCCGTCCTGCTCGCCTGCGTACTCGGCATGCAGGGGATGCTGTTCCGCGCCTATATGTCGATGAAGGGCGGTGGTGACCCGCTCGGCCTCGGCATCGCCGTGGCGGGATGGGTTGCGCTCGGCATCGGTGTTCTGGTCAAGGGCCCTGCGGTCCTGGCCGTTCCCGTCGTGTCGATCGTCGGCCTGTCGCTGTGGGATCGCGATTGGCGCTGGCTGCGCGAGACGCGCCCGTGGCTGGGCATCGCCGTCGTCATCCTGATCGCCGCCCCCTGGTTCATCGCCATCGGGCTGAAGAGCCACTGGACCTTCTACCAGCAGTCGCTCGGACAGGATTTTGCCGCCAAGCTGCAGGGCGGCCAGGAATCGCACGGTGCTCCGCCGGGCTACTTCCTCGCTCTGGTGACCCTCACCTTCTGGCCGGCGGTCCTGTTCCTGCTGCCGGGACTGGCGACCGCCATCCGCAGCCGTACCAATCCGGCGATGCGCTTCCTGCTGGTCTGGGCGGCGACCTGGGTGGTGTACGAGCTCGTCCCGACCAAGCTTCCCCATTACGTCCTGCCGGTCTACCCGGCCTTGGCCATCATGGCGGCGTTCTGGGTGCTCAAGCCGCGCGAGGAGGAGCCGCGCTGGCAGACCATCCTGTTCTATATCGCCCCCGTGCAGTTCTTCATCGGTGCCGCCGCGCTCGCCGTCGCCACCATGATCCTGCCGGCCAAGTACGGCAGCGGCACGATCTGGTGGATGCTGGCGCCCGTCCTGGTCTTCGCGGCGCTGTCGCTCACCGCCCTCATCGTCTATCTGCGCCAGGCCCGATTGGCCGCCACCCTGTTCGCAGTGGTCGCGCCTCTGACGCTTTACCCCTTCATCACCGCCGTGGACGGTCCCAGCCTCAGCGATTTGTGGGTCAGTCCGCGCGCCGCGGCGGCCGAGCGGCGGCTGAGCCGTCCGGGCGATCCCCCGCCGTCGCTGGCGGGCTATGTCGAGCCCAGCCTCGTCTTCCTGCTCGGCACCGATACCCGCCAGACCAACGGCCGCGGGGCGGCCGAAGCCGGCGCGGCGCAGGGCGGGCTGGCTCTGGTCGAGGACCGCCAGCTGTGGGCGTTCAAGGCGCGGTTGGCCGAGTTGGAGGCGGACGCCAAGCAGGTCGGCACCGTCGACGGCTTCAACTACTCGCGCGGCCACAAGGTCCATATCCGGATCTTCCGGGTGTCTCCGGTGCGCGATATGCCGGCGCCGCCGCCCGAGTGAGTTCAAGCCGGGTCGCAGACGATGGCGCCGGTCCCGGCGGTTGGTGACTGTTTGGATACCAACAGGTCATAACCGCACGCTCTCTCTTGACGGCCGAAAGCAACGTACTAATTATCGATGCGTCTGTTGCACCGTTGATGAGGAGTCGCTAGGGGCTTTCGCGAGGTGACAACTGTTCGGAGCGTCACGAGACCACAATGAGTCTCCAAGCTTTGCGGGGGCGCGATCTTAAGCCTCCGTTGCGGCCCGTCCCTCCCGGACCGGCGCACCCCTCCACCCTCCAGGAAACGCCTTCTGCCGCAGACATCATCGTTCCGCGGGCCTTTCTGCGTTTCCCCGTCAATTCCCAGACCCGTTCGTTCTATCGCCGCTTCTTCCCCGGCACCACCAGTGCCGAGTGGAACGACTGGCGCTGGCAGATGCGCAACCGCATCCGCAGCATTGACGAGCTGGCCCGGATTTTCCGCCTGTCGGACGACGAGCGCTGCGCCGTCGAGCACCATCAGGGGGCGTTGCCGGTCGGCATCACGCCTTACTACGCCAGCCTGATGGACTTGGCCGATCCGCAGAACCCGCTGCGCCGCACCCACATCATGACCGGCGGCGAGTACATCCGCAGCCCCGGCGAGGATGATGACCCGCTGGGCGAGGACCACGACACCGTGGTGCCGGGCTTGGTCCACCGCTACCCCGACCGGGTGCTGTTCCTCACCACCGGCACCTGCTCGACCTATTGCCGCTACTGCACCCGGGCCAGGGTGGTGGGCAATCCGGGCGGTGAGTACCAGTTCTCGGTCAGGCAGTGGGAAAAGGCGCTGGCCTATCTCGAGGTCCACACCGAGGTGCGTGATGTGCTGCTCTCTGGCGGCGATCCGCTGACCATCGGTGACGACAAGCTGGATTGGCTGCTGACCCGCCTCAGAGCCATGAAGCACATCGAATTCCTGCGCATCGGCACCAAGATGCCGGTGGTGCTGCCCCAGAGGATCACCAAGGACTTCGTGAAGATGCTGAAGAAGCATCACCCCTTGTGGATGAGCCTCCATGTCACCCACCCCGCGGAGCTGACCGAAGAGGTCAGTGAGTCGACGGCGCGGCTGGCGGATGCCGGCATCCCCTTGGGCTCGCAGACGGTGCTGTTGAAGGGCATCAACGACGATCCGGCCGTGATGGTTCCCCTGATGCAGGGTCT
>JBJKRM010000163.1:0-4182 GCA_046704685.1 Rhizomicrobium sp. | reverse complement strand
TGGCGATCGGCAGTTATCCCTTCTACCGCCCGGATGGATACGGCGTGCAGCTGGTGGCGCGTGGCGTTGATTTGGAATTGGTCGAAGACGCAGCAACGGCAATCGAACAAATGTTGCGTGATGCGGGGGCGAAACCCGAACGCCTTTCACCATGACGGATTAAATGAACGACACCACGCTGCATTGTGGTGGAAATGCGGCGTAAACGGTGTATCGTGATTTTTAAGAAAATACGGGGCAACGGCTCCAAGGCGTTTGGTGCAAGGCGGAACACCGCCGCAAGGGTGGGGCATGAATCGGTTCTGGTTGGCGATTGCCGTCGGCCTCGGCGTTTCGGTCGCCGGTGTGGCCGTTGCCGACAGCCTGACCTCCGCCAAGCAATCCGATTTCTTCGCGCCTGGCCGCCACCAGTTCTATGTCTGGTGTTCCCGTGGAGCCGATTACATCGCCGTTGAGCGCGGTTCTTCTGCGGAAGATGCGCAGACGCGCCTGTACGACAGCCTGAAGGCCAAGGGGCGTTCCACCTGCTGGCCGGTGTGGCAAGGCAAGATTTCAGGATAGATCAGAAGGTTTAAGGGCGATGGGCGCGCCCATCTAGTCCTTCGGCGGCGCCCGGTGCTTGCCCTTGGCCAGCGCCACGATCATGCCGCGCAAGGTCTGCACTTCCTGATTGGTCAGTTGCGCCCGATGAATGGTGGCGCGGATGGCGCGTTGCATATGCTCGCGCTTGTCCGGCGGATAGAGGAATCCGGTGCGCGTCAGTTCGCCTTCCAGGTGGTCGAACAGTTGGAACAGCTCCTCGCGCGTGGGCTTCCGGTGCAGCGGCCCGTGCTCGATGCGCGAAACCGGCGTGTCGTCCCCCGCCTTGAACCACTCGTAGCAGCACAGCAGCACGGCCTGCCCCAGATTGAGCGAAGCGAATTCATCGGTCGGAATGGTGACCACCGCATCGCAGAGCGAGACGTCCTCGTTCTCCAGCCCCGAGCGTTCATTGCCGAACAGGATGCCGGTCTTGTCGGCCGGCGCGGCGGTGCGCAGGCGCCCTGCGGCTTCCGGCGGGGTGATGACCTCTTTGGTGATGCCGCGGTCGCGCGCCGTGGTGGCGTAAACCACATTGAGGTCGGCGAGGGCTTCCTGCAGGTCGTCGAAAACGCGCGCCTGCTCCAGGATGTCCTTGGCGGTGACCGCCATGGCATCGGCCTTCTCGTTGGGCCAGCCGTCGCGCGGCGTCACCAGTCGCAGATCCGAGAGGCCGAAATTCTTCATGGCGCGGGCGGCCGCGCCGATGTTCTCGCCCAGCTGCGGGCGGCAGAGGATGATGGCAGGGGCTGTCATGGCGGCGGGAATTATGGACCTTTGATCTCGTGGCGTAAAGAAAGCGCAGCGGGCGCGTTTGTCTTGACCGCTTCCGGCAGTGGTGTTGCTCTGGCCTCCTAAGCCGGATCGCTGAGGCGGGCAAGACGAGGGGGGATCGATGCGGCCATCCACAGTTTCTGCCGTTGTGCTTGTGCTGGTTGCGGCGGCTGCCGTGCAAGCACGGGCCCAGGACGCGACCTACGAAAAGCGCTTTATAGAGGAAGTGCAGCGCAAGGTGCCTCCGATCCTCATCCCGCCGCCCAGCGCCAAAGAGATGGCGGCCGCGCCTGGCCCCGTGGCGCAGCCGGTGTCGATCGACGCCGCCAAGGCGCTCATGGGTCTTGACGCGCAGGGCGGTGATCTGGCGGCCCGCATTCCGGGCGGCAAGCTCGGTATCGTCGATTTCGGCTTCCGGGGATTGAAGGAATGGCTGGCCTCGCATCCCGACGAGGCGAAACTGACGGCCTATATGGGTGAATCGGCCATGGGCAATGGCAAGGGGCTCGACAGCCCCGAACTCACCAATCCCAAGACGCCCGATCACGGCTATTGGGTCTATCGCACGGCGCGTGCCGTGCTTCCGGGCGTGCCGATATACCTGTTCGTCGATGACGAAGGCACCACGGAAGGCGCCCTCGATCCGGTCATCATGGCCAGCAAGAAATACGGCATCTCCGTTTTCAGCATGAGCCTGGGCGACTACGGCGACTGCTCGCTCAACCAGGCCAAGGAACCCGAATTCGACCGCGATCTGCGCTTCGCCTTGGTGCAGCACGAGACCTTCCTGTTCGTCGCCGCCGGCAATGCGCGCACTGCGGCGCATGCCTGGATATCGGCCGACCGGGACAAGGATGGCTATGTCGATTTCCGCACCGCGGCGCAGGCCGCCGCAGACTCCGGCAGCACGGTCGACGGTGAGCGGGTGGCTCTTTCGCCGGGCGACAATCAGTTCATCTTCGGCTGGGACGGCCATAAATTCAAAGACGCCCGTTATGCGCTCGAACTCGACGCGCCGTCCGGCAGCCGGCTTGCGACGGTGAGCAATTCCGCCAACGAGGCCGCGCAGTGCCTGATCCTCGACTACAATGCCCCACAGCAGCAGCCGGCGGTGCTGCGCGTCAAGCGGCTCGCTGGTCCGGCGCAGGGCGTGCCGATGCGGCTGAACGCCTATGGCGACGCGGTGGCGGCGGATTACGACGGCCTGCAGACCGTGCCGGGCTACGAATACCGCGACAATCCCTTCGTGATCTTCGTGGGCGGATTCGGCAAGACAGCCGGCGGACATCTGGCGCCGTCATCGTTCTCCGACATCGGCCGCACCGCGCATGGCCGGCTGGTGCCCGATGTGCTGGGGCCCGGGCAATTGCTGATCGACGGACAGGAGCATGATGGAACCTCATTCGCCACGCCGTTTCTGGCGGCGCTCTACGCCACGCGTGTCGGCTACAATTTGAAGAACCTGGTGGCCTTGACGGCGGACGACAGCCGTTTCGCGCCGGGCGTGCAGCCCTTCGCGCGGTCGCGCTGGGGGATTCCTGACGCCACCAAGGTGAATGCGCAGCTGGAAAAGATCACCGGGCCGACCGTGGTCGACCACGTTACCCACGCCGTCGAGGGCAAGGATCTCGTCGTGCATTACACGATCTCGCGCTGCTGCATGCAGAGCCTGATCTGGTATGCCGGTGTGGTGATCGTCGATCCCAAGACGGAGGCCGTTCTGCCCGATGCCGCCGGCAAGGCGATCATGGCCATCCAATCGCTGCGCACCAACAAGGCGGGGCGGGTGAGATATCCCATCACCTTGCGCATCCCCATGCGCGAGCTCGCTCCCTACAAGGGCAAGACCGTCAAGCTCTATTTCGGCTTGCGCGTGCGCGCTTGGGCCCATCCGCCGCCCGGCTCGCTCAAGGTCGACAAGGCGCCGGATGTCCGCATCACGTTGTAGAACTGCTGCCGCTCTGCCGTGGCCTCACGGGATAATGGCGGGAGAAATCACTGCAATTGCATGATGCGCAGGGCGGGATGTCCGTTCAGGTTGCGGAGCGGCAGATAGACGAGGCCGTGATCCGCCGCGATGGAATGGGCGTTTCCGCCGGCGAATCCCTCCCAAAGCTTTTCGAGTGTCTTGGACTTCACGCGGAACACAGAGACCACACCGCTCTCCGAAGCGACATAGAGCCGATCCCCGGCGTGGTTGCGCGCCAATACGTCGGGGTCCTTGCCGACGGCAGCGGACGCGAATACCCGGCCGCTGACGGGATCGATCATGAAGAGATTGGCACTCTCGTCGCAGGCCACAAAGGCCCTCGGCCCGTCGATCAGGAGGCCGTGATTGTTGTGGCATTCTGGCGGCAATGTGATGCGGCGCTCGATACGGGTGCTGGCGGGATCGATCACCGCGATCTGATTCCGGGTTTGCACATTGACCAGAACACGCCTGCTGGACGGATCGAAAACGCTCATTCCGGCTTCGCCACCCAGCGGAATCGTCGCGATCCGGCGTCCGCTCGCGGCATCGAACACCAGGTCCTGCTCGCCGCGTTCATCGGAGACGAACAACCGGTTCTGCCCCGGCACATAAGCGATGCCGTCCGGAAAGCTGCCCGCCGGCGCGCGCCAGACCGTCTGCAAATTCGTCGTGTCGATGGCGGCCAGTTCGCCACGGCCGACCACTTGGTTCCACCAATGCCCCGTGACGCTGACGAAGACCCGATGCCGCGCTGGCACCGCTGTGATCCCCGTGGCGCCGGGAAAGCCCGGCAGCCTTGCGATCTCGCGGGGGGCGGCCAGATCGAATACCGCAACGCAACCGGGCCCCATGTGGGA
>JBJKRM010000162.1:0-10406 GCA_046704685.1 Rhizomicrobium sp. | reverse complement strand
GCCGTTTAGAAGGAGGCGAAAAATGCAGAAACGTAAATTAGGGAAAAGCGGCCTGGAAGTTTCGGCTCTCGGGCTTGGCTGTATGAACGTGGCTTGGGCCTATGGCCCACCGACGGACCGGCAGCAGGCGGTAAAGGTGATCCGTGCGGCGTATGAACGCGGAGTCACCTTTTTCGATACCGCCGAAGTGTACGGGCCATTTCTCAGCGAGGAGTTGGTCGGCGAGGCGCTGGAGCCTGTTCGTGATCGTGTGGTCATCGCGACGAAGTTCGGGTTTGAGGTAGATCCCGTGACGAAACAGCGTCGCGGCCTGAACAGCCGACCCGACTACATCAAGCGCGTCGCCGAGGCATGCCTCAAGCGTCTCAAGACAGACACCATAGACCTGTTCTATCAACATCGCGTTGATCCCACTGTGCCGATCGAGGATGTCGCCGGTGCGGTCAAGGATCTGATCAAGCAAGGCAAGGTCCGTCATTTCGGCCTTTCGGAAGCGGGCGCCCAGACCATCCGCCGTGCCCACGCCGTCCAGCCGGTCACAGCTTTGCAGAGCGAATATTCGCTGTGGTGGCGGCCGCTGGAAAAAGAGATCATCCCAACTCTCGAGGAACTCGGCATCGGTCTGGTACCTTACAGCCCGCTCGGTCGGGGCTTCCTCACCGGAGCGATCGACTCCAGCACCACATTCGAAAAGACCGATTTCCGCTCGGCGCTGCCGCGCTTCACGCCGGAGGCGAGGGCGGCCAACCAGGCGGTGGTCGATGTGCTGTCCGCCATCGCCCGGCGCAAAAGCGCAACGCCGGCGCAGATCGCACTGGCCTGGCTGCTGGCGCAGAAGCCGTGGATCGTTCCCATTCCCGGCACCACCAAGCTCAACCGTTTGGAGGAGAACATCGGCGCGACGGCCGTCGCCCTGACGCCTGATGATCTTGGCGCCATCGACCAGGCCGCCGCCAAGGTGCAGGGTGGGCGCTATCCCTAGAAGCTCGAGCAGAAGACGGAACGGTGAGTCTATTTCGGGGACACTATACTTAATTATCCTCTGTCTTCGGCCCAGGCTTCTGCCTGACCAGAGGGCGGCCAAGCTTGCGCTCCAGGCGTTTGACGAAGGACTCGCTGCCGAGCGGCCGGCCGGTTCGCTCGCTCTTGCGGATGGCATCCCCGGCCGACATCTCGGCTGACAGGAACGCCGGCCAGTCGTCCACCAGCTTGAGCAGCGGCGCCACCGTCACCAGCCCGTCGTCGCGCCCGGCAAGGTGCGCCCGCGCGCTCGACCAGCGCCAGTCGCGCGCCCGTCGCGTCAGCCGCGCCCGCACCGGATTGGTTTCCACATAGCGGGCGCAAGCGATGAGATGGGTTTGGTCCATCGGGAACGAGGCGAAGCGGCCCTGCCAAAGATAGCCGCGCCAGCCTTTGCGGAGATTGATGCGCCGCGTATAGCGGCGGTGCGCTTCGCCTAGCGCCGCGCGCAAGCCGTCTTCGTCGCGCGGCTGCAGGATCAGGTGGACGTGGTTCGGCATCAGGCAATAGGCCCACACCGACACGCCGGCCTCGGCGCAGCCTTCCGCCAGCAGCGCCTTGTAGGCCTGATAATCGTCGTCGGAAAAGAACACCTGCTGGCGGCGGTTGCCGCGCTGGGTGACGTGATGGGGCGCGCCCGGAACCACCACTCTTGCCAATCTCGCCATGACAGAATCCTATCGCAGAGTGTCTGACGCTTCAATTAAGTATTATGTCCCTGTAATTCCTGTAATTCAATGGAGTGATGTGATATCCGTGAATTACGGGGACATAATACTTAATTGGTTTCGCAGATTTCAAAGTCTGACAGTCAACTAAGTATTGTGTCCCCTTCCTTAAAGGACGAACGAAGACGTCTCCCGCCGTTGAGCGGCGTCACTTCCACAGTTCGAACGGCAGGGGTTGTGGGTCGTATTCGTCGGGGGCCGTGCAATGGTACGCGGCAAATCTGAGATAAACGAGATGCAGCAGGACGATCTGCAGTAGGATTGCCACCGCAAGCAGCTCGGGAGCCACAACCATGTGCAGTTGGAAGAGGGCAAAGCCGGCGGTGATCTGCAGCGCGACATAGACCAGTGTGGCGAGCCAGCCCTGCCAGGTCACCGGCATCAGGTCGTAGCCGGCTCCCCAGATGTCCTGGTATCCGGCATCCATTCCGGTGCGCGGTCCGAACCAGCCTGTCTTCGCGCTCATACCGTCCCCGTAAGCCCACAACCGAACGCTATTTTAAGTTGCACTCACGGTCAACACAGCCTGTCCGAGCGTATGGGCGGCAATACCGGTCCAAGCCGCGTCGCAGTCGCATTTTACAGCTCACGAACTCGTGACCATATGTTCCTTGAATGATCTATTTTTGTACTTTATATGTTCCAGTGGTTGTTTGATAGGAGTGAAGGCAGGACAGGCGCGCGGCGATCATCCCAAGGGGAATTCCCGGAGGGCGGCGCGGCCGAGAGAAGTGCAAGACGCGAGAGCAGTCATACAGGGGCTCGAGGCGCGCTCGTGCGCTTTGAGCGACGAGGACCAGGACCTGTCCGGTGGAGTGCATCGCACGAAGCCGGATCGCACCGCCGAGGCGGAGCCAAGCGCAAGGTCCGAGTTGCGAACCCCGAGGAGGTCAGGCGTTGGTGCACGTGACTCCGTGGTGAACGGTTCCGTCGTGCCGGCCTTCCGTCGGTCCAATCGAGAGCGGGCCCGCGATTTTTCGCGAGCCCGTTTCCGTGTTTTGAAATGCCTCTTCTATTCGGCCGGCGAGGCGTCGGCTTGCGGTCCGCCCCAGATCCAGCGCCGGGCGGTGCGATAGGGCCAGGCGACGCCGCGAAGGATTTGTCCGGGCAGATGGACCCACATGCGGGCGAAACTGCCGTGCTTCTCGCGCACCCGATAGGGCAAGGCGAGCATCGCCGGGATCAGTCCCAGGGTGATCACCTTGGAGAACGCCAGTCCGAACACGATGGCGGTGGAGATCTGAATCCACATCATCGCATTGACGCTGCCGATGGTGACGGTGCGTCGCCAGAAGTCGATCTCCACCGCATACATCATCGGCAACAGGCCGCCGATCGCCGTGATGGTGGTGAGGAACACCGGCCTGAGGCGCTGGGCGCTGGAACGGATCACTGCCTCGATCGGCTCCATGCCCGCCCTGAGGTGACGATGGAAGGTGTCGATCAGCACGATGTTGTGGTTCACCACCACGCCCGCCAGCGCCAGGAGGCCGGTGCCGGTCATGATCACCGAGAACGTCTGTCCCATCACCACCATGCCCAAGAGGGCACCGATCATGGCCAGGATCACGGCCACCAGGATGAGAACGGTATGATAGACGCTGTTGAACATGGCGAGCAGTACGATGGCGATGAGGAACAGCGCCATCAGCGCCGCCTTCCACAGGAAGGCCATCGACTCGTCCTGGTCCTCGGTCGAGCCCTTGAAGGCGATGTGCACATTGGCCGGGAAGCTTTGGGTGGCGATCCAGTCCTTGATCTTCGCCATCTCGGCATTGGGCAGCAGTGTGTTCGGCTTCATGTTGGCGCGGATGTGATAGACGCGCCGGCTGTCGGAATGCTCTATGGAGTTGGTGAGCTGGGCCGGCACCACCTTGACGAAGTTCGAGATCGGCACCGTCTGGCCGGTGTTGGTGGCGATGCGCAGGTCGTCGAGGGCATGCACGCCGCGGTCGGCGCCGGGGTAGCGCACGCGGATATCGACCTCGTCCTCGGAATCGTCGGGCCGGTAGCGGGCCACGAAGATACCGTTGGTGACGAGCTGGACCGCGGTGCCGATCTCCATCGTGTTGACGCCGAAGCGGCTGGCGAGGTCGCGGTCGATCTTGAGGTCCCATTCGATGCCGGGCAGGGCGCGGGTGTCCTCTACGTCGCGCAGTTCGGGCGTGGCGTCGGCATGGCGGCGGATGGCGTCCACCACCTGCAGCAGGGCTCCGTAATCCTCGGAAGTGGCGTCGATCACCACGTCCTTGGAGGCCGAGGGACCCGATTGCGGCTCGTGCACTTCCACGCGGATGCCCGGCATGTTGGCGGTGCGCTTGCGCACTTCCTCCAGGATTTGCTTGCCGGTGCGGGTGCGTTCCTCGATCGGCTTCATCTCGACGGTGATGCGGCCGATGACGTCCACCGGCGCGTTCTGGCCGCCGCCGCCGGTCTTGGCGTAGAGGTATTTCAGGCCTTTCACCCCCTCGATGCGCTTCTCCACGCTGAGCACCAGGTCGCGCTTCTCGGCGGCCGACAGGTTGCCGCGGGCCGAGACGTAGATGTTCGCCATGTCGGGATCGGTGGTGACGAAGAACTCGATGCCCTTGTTGAACAGCACGAACAGGGTCAGCACGGCCACCACGATGCCAAGGGCGCTCCAGATCACCCGCCCGGGATGATGGGTGAGCTTCTCGGCGAGGTGGGCGTACCAGCCGGTGATGCCGGGGATGTCGCGCCAGTCGCCGGTCTCCGAGGCCTCGATGGCGCGTTCGGCCTCTTCGTCGCGCGGCGGCGGCTTGCCGAACCAGCCGCCGAGCACCGGCAGGAAGATCAAGGCCACCACCATCGACGACGACAGGACGATGATCAGAGTGATCGGGAAATAGCTCATATAGGAGCCGACGATGCCCGGCCACAGCAGCATGGGGACGAAGGCGCCGATCATGGTGGCGGTGGCGCTCACCACCGGCCAGAACATGCGCAGCGCCGCTTCGGCGAAGGCCTCGCGCGGCTTGTGGCCCTCCGTCATTTTGCGGTCGGCGTACTCCACCACGATGATCGCGCCATCGACCAGAACGCCGACGGCGAGAAGCATCGCGAACATGATCATGAAATTCAGGGTGTAACCGATGCCGTTCAGCACCATGAAACCCATCAGGAACGAGGTGGGTATCGCCACGCCGACCAGCAGGCCGGATCGCACTCCGAGTGCGGCCACCACGATCACCATCACCAGGAGGACAGCAAGCAGGATGGCGTCGAACAGCGAGCCCAGCTGATCATGGATGAAGGTGGACTGGTCGAACATGAAGGTGGCGTGCACCCCCGGCGGCCAGCTCTTCTCGGCCTTGGCCACAACCTCTTTGATCTTCTGGTTGGTCTCGATGATGTTCGCCCCGACGCGCTTGGTGACGTCGATGGCCATGGTTGGCTGGCCGTTCATGCGCGCGAAGCTGTAGGGGTCGACGAAGGTGCGCCGTACCTGCGCCACGTCCTTCAGCGTGACCGTGGAGTCCGGCGTGGAGCGGATCGGCAGGTTCAGGACATCCTGCGCGGTGGAAATGACGCCCGGCACCTTCACCTGGAAGCTGCCGTGACCGGTTTCGATCGAGCCGGCAGCGATCAGCTGGTTGTTGTTACTGACGGCGTTGTAGATCTCGCTTTGCGTGATGCCATAGGTCTCGAGCTTGGCGGGATCGATGGTGATCTCGAGTTGCTCTTCACGTGCACCGGAGATATTGGCTTCGAGAACCGCCGGGATCATGCGGATCTCGTCGCGCAGGGTTCGGGTGACGTGCAGCAGCGAACGCTCCGGCAGGTTGCCGGAAAGCGCCACCGTGATCACCGGGTTGTCGGAATTGCTGAACTCGCGCACCACCGGCGGATCGGCTTCCTTGGGCAGCCGGGCACGCACCGAATCGACCTGCGCGCGCACGTCCTCCAGCGCCTTCTGCATCGGCGTGTCGGCCATGAACTCCAGCACCATGTAAGTGCCGCCCTGGTAGGCCCAGCCGCGGGTATGTTTGATGCCTTCCACCGATCTGAGCGAAGTCTCCAGCGGCTTCAGCATCAGCCGTTCGGAATCCTCAGGGCTGATGCCGGGATAGCTGACCTGCACCCAGATATAGGGGATCGGCACATTGGGGTCCGATTCCTTCGGGATCGCCCACAGCGCATATGCGCCTCCGAGGATCACGACGAGGATCAAGGCCCCGACCAGCCGGGTGTTGTGGACGGCCCACTCGACAATCTTGGTCATCACACCTTACCCGGCTTGCTGTCGAACACCGCCTTGACCCGCTCGCCGTTGGCGACGAACTCCTGCCCGACGACGATGACATCGGTTTTCAGCGGCAAGCCGGCGACCCACATGCCCCCCGGTCCGTCAGAAATGATATGCACCGGCATGAAGCGCGCGATGCCATGCTGGATCGCCCGCACGCCCACCACGCCGGTGTCTTCCAGCACCAGGATGCCGGGCGAGATCTTGTGGGCCGGGATCATCCGGTTGGGGACAATCGTGATATCGGCGCTGACACCACTTCGCAGCTTGGCATCCGGGTTCGGCATTTCCACCTCGACGCGGAAGGTTCGTGTCGTCGGATCGGCATGCTCCGCCACGAAGCGGACTTTGCCCTCGACGGTCTCGCCGGTGACCAGTTTGACGCGCGCCTTGTTGCCGGTTGCGATCTGCCCGACCAGTTCTTCGCTCACCGTGCCGACCGCCAGGAACGGCTCGGGGGCAACCACCATGGCGCATTTGTTGCCGACCTGCAGATAGTCGCCGAGATTAGCGTAGCGCTCGTCGACAATGCCGGCGAAGGGCGCTCGGATCTTGGTGTCGGCCAGCTGGATGTTCATGGTCGCCGCGCCGGCCTTGGCGGCTTCATAGGTCGCCTCGGCCTGGGCCATCTGCGTCTTGGAGCGGAAGCCATCCTTATAAAGCTCGCGGGCGACTTCCAGCTCCTTGGCGGCCTGGGCCATCTGGGCTTCGGCTTGGGCGGCTCGGGCGCCGCGATCGTTGACCTTCAGCTCACAGAGCACCTGACCGGCCTTGACGTGGTCGCCTTTCTCGAAATGCAGCACTTTCACCACGCCATCCACCTCGGCGCGCACGTCCACTTGGTGCAGCGCCTCGGTGCGGCCGCGCAAGGTGATGAGCGCCTCGTGCGGAACGGCGACGAGGTGTGCCGCGCGCACGACCGGGGTCTGGTTGGTGTTGGCTTCGGCTGCCATGGCATCGGCGTGGGCGGCGGGCCGCAACAGGCCTGTCGCCAGGTAGAGCGTTACAAAAATGGCGATGCCGAGTGCCCACTGGAATTTCGGGTTCATGCGCAGCCAGAAGGCCGGCATGTACCGCTCATAGAGACCAACGACCAGCGCTTTGAATTTGTCAAACACGTCTTCACCCTCACTCAGCCGCCGTCCTCACGGCGTCCGTCTTGAAATCGCCGCGTCGACTGCGCAGAAAACCCAGGATTGCCTCGTATACCGTGCGGCCGAAGGCGCAGATGAAGGCCTCACTCTCACTGCACGTCCGCTCGCAGTCGCACTGCAGCAGCGCCAGCCTGGCTTCGGTGTCGGAAATGTGCTGATCGATCAGTTCGACGGTCCGCCGGTCAGGCAGAAGGTCGGAGAACATCATCGCGAACAGGAATGGGGAGCGGTACCGGTCTTCGGGTAACGGCGCCTTGAGCGACTCGATGAAGGCGCGTCGGCCCTGTTCGGTGATGGAGTAAACCTTGCGATCCGGACGCTTGGCTTGCACTTCCGCACGGACGGAGACGAGTCCGTCTTCCGTCAGACGATTCAGGGCCGGATAGATCGAGCCGAAGCTGGCTTCGACGAAATAGTTGAAGCGGCCGTGTTCAAACAGCTTCTTGATCTCGTAGCCGGTCGCATCACCGCGCGTGAGAATGCCAAGACAAATGGTCCGGACGTCCATATCCCCGCCCCACTATATTGGGTTGATATAGCTCGGCGTTAGATATGGCGGATTTGTGGGTATTCAAGGACGGGGCATGGCAAATCCAGCGCAACGGTGCCCCGTGCGACGCGAACACCTCGCAACTAGTGCCGTTTCTGCGGAAAACGAGTGGTTATTCGCCGAACATTTCCATTCGGAAATTCAGATCACTTCCACGCGATCAACTTCCACGCCCTTCATGCCCTGCCGGGTCGAGAAGCGGACTCGCTGCTCCGGCTCGAGGACTTGAACGCCAGAGCGGCGCAAGGCACTGGCATGGATATACACGTCGCCACCGCCACCGTCAGGCATCACGAAGCCGAAGCCTTTCTGGTCGTTGAAGAACTTCACCTTGCCCTCGACCATCGGACCGCTCGGCCCGGCATCGCGCGGCGCGAAGCGATCGCCGCCAAAGCCGTGAGAGTCGCCATCCCGGCGTGGCCGGCGCGGTGGAGAAGGATCCGCTGTGCTGGTATCGACGGTGTGCACCGTCACAACCTGCAACCCGCGCGGTGATTCCTGTAGATCACACACGATCGTAGCGCCTTGCGGAAGATTAGGTGTTCCGAGTGCGGCCAATGCGGATGCGTGGCAGAATGCATCACCTCCGTTTTCCAGAGTGATAAAGCCGTATCCTTTGGTCGCGTTGAACCATTTGACCGTGCCCTTCACCGATGCCTGTGCGAGGGGCTGCGTGTCGCCGTTATCGAAGTTGGTCATGAGTAAGCCGATGCCGCACTTGCCGGATATTGTCCCAAGAACGCACTGATACGTCCGGCGGGCGCGCCAGTGCGTCAAGTTGCATCATGCCTAATGTTAAAGCTGATCCGCAAGCCGTCTACCCAGGGTCGCCCTAGCGGCAACAAACAGAAACCGCAGTATTCGCCAGCGCCGGCGGCCGCTAATTTTGTTGTTATTGCAGAAGAAAACCGGCAATTCCTACCGAGAACGCACTCTACAGTGATATTAAGTCACTCTATCGCTGGACCGAAGAAAATCGAAAACGGTCGAGGGCGACGCCATCAGAACGGCCACCGGTGGCACTCGCGATTGCAGGTGTTGGCTTTCACCCGCACCGGATCATCGTTGAATTCATCGTCGACACAGTGCGCTGGCGGCCGGGCATAGAACGTGTTGCCTACCAATTTGCCGTGCAGTCTGTGCACGTTATCGCCGGCACCGCGCGCATCGATGTACACGGCCGCGTGGCGCACATTGGCGATGAGGTTGTTCTCGATGACAGGTCCGCCATCATCGCCGCCGATCACCGGAACGGCGGCGAAGTCTGGAAAGCTCGCCGGTGGGAAGGCTTGGCTCGCAAGGATGCGAACGCCGTCCGAAGCGTTCACGATTTTGTTACCGCTGATCAGCGTGCCAGCACCATAGGTGGTGATGCCAGATCCACGACTGTCGGTGATCACAGCTCCCGTGATCTGGGACTCTGCGCCAGGCGCCACGACAATACCGTCGATGGCCTTGGCAATAGTGGCGCGCTGGACGTCTACGCTGCCAAGCTGTCCTGGCAGAAGCAGGATTCCGGTATCCGCCTTGGTGATCTTCACGTCGGTGATACGAAGCCCGTGGGCTCCAGCGGAGGCGAGCACGCCGACGGCGCCGCCTAGGATACTGCCGCCCTCGACAGATCCTTCGCTGCATTCGAGCGCCAATCCGACGGAGCCATGGATGGTGTCCCCCTTGCGATCGATGCAGTCGGTGCGGCCCAGATTGAGAAGGGCTGCGCCGTTGCGGCCATCAATCTCGATATCGACATTGCGCAGCTCGACGCTGGCGCGTCGTGCGTGTACTGCGGAGGCGTCGGTTTCGATGCGGCTGGATTCCATCGTCAGTTTGCTGGATTCATGGACGTCGAACGCCCAATCTGCGCCACGTGAATCCACCACGCTGTTGCGCATCACCACATGACCGGCTTCCACTGTGACACACGGTGTTTCGTGGGACCGCGCCACAAACCGCACGCCGTCCACCACCAGCGTGTCCCCAAGCGGGATATGCGCGACCAGACAGGGCTTGCCGGGGGGCGCCTGAATGACCGCTCGTCCCGTCCCGCCATAGGAGGCGATCGTCAACGGTCCGTGCACATGGACCGATTCGACGCAGGTCGTGCCTTGGCCCGGTGGCAGAATAAGGATCGTAGCGTTAGGCGGGGCATGCTCCGCGGCCTCGTCTACTGACGCATAAATACCCCGGCGCCTGTCGCTGTGACCTCTGCCACAATCGACCAGCAGCGTTTCATGGCCGAGTATTCCCGGCAGGGCCTTCGGCGGCGGCTTGTGCTCGCCGTGATGCCGTCCGGGCAGTTGCGGGCAATAGCCAAAGCGGCACCAGCGCGAATCAATTTCTGGCACCGGATCATAGGGATCCATCTGTTGGGCGGTTTCACTGGGATAACTGTAAGGAGGAAGCTGGTCGTAGGGATCGGCGGCTGCCAGTTGCATGGCGGCTAAGCAGAGCGGGACGGCCAGAAGACCTGCTTTCCGGCTCAGCCCCAAGGCACGACGCAGCCGAGACGTACAGTTCATGATCATCTCCTTGCTCCGTCGGGGTGGCCATGCCGGGACCCGTCCGCTTGGTTCAGCAGATCCCGCAGCTCGCAATGTGCGCGGTTGTAGCCGGCCGCTATGGCTTGGGCGCTGTAGCTTATGGCTTTGTGTTCGTCTGGTTCGATGCCGTTGGGTCCCACTTTGTAG
>JBJKRM010000161.1:0-11340 GCA_046704685.1 Rhizomicrobium sp. | reverse complement strand
GGCCTGCAATGCGGCGGCTCGGACGGCTGGTCCGGCATCACCGCCAATCCAGCTCTCGGCAACGCCTCCGACCGCCTAGTGGCGATGGGCGGCACGGTGATCCTTTCGGAGACGCCGGAAATCTACGGCGCCGAACATCTGCTCTATGCCCGCGCGCAGTCGCCGGACCTTGTCGAGAAGCTGCGTAACCGGATCAAATGGTGGGAGACCTACACCGCGATCCACAACATGGAGATGAACAACAACCCGTCGCCCGGCAACAAGGCGGGCGGATTGACCACCATCCTAGAAAAATCGCTGGGGGCGGTGGCCAAGGCGGGAACCTCGCCGCTGGTCGACGTCATCGAATACGCCCAACCGATCACCAAGCACGGCCTGGTGTTCATGGACAGCCCCGGCCTCGACCCCTGCTCCGCCACCGGGCAAGTGGCCTCCGGCGCGACCATGGTCGCCTTCACCACGGGGCGCGGATCGGCCTATGGCTGCAAACCGTCGCCGTCGATCAAGCTCGCCACCAACAGCGAGATTTTCCGCAGGATGCCGGACGATATGGACATCAACTGCGGCACCATCGCCTCGGGGCAATCCACGGTGGAGGAGAAAGGCGCGGAGGTCGTCGATTATCTTCTCGATGTCGCATCCGGGAAGAAGTCGAAAAGCGAAGAGCTTGGCTATGGCGATATGGAGTTCGTGCCCTGGCACATCGGTGCGGTGATGTAGCGGACTCTATCCCACCGCGCGATAGGCCTATGCCGCCGCCGCAGTGTTGACGCCGGCCGACTGCACGAAGGCGTCGTGCGCTTGGCGTTCCTGGGCCATGGTGTAGTGGCTGTGGAATTCATCCAGCATGGCTTCCACGTCTTCTTCGATGCCGCTGGTATGGTGCGCAGCCTGCGAACCGAGCCCGGTGAGCTCGGAGGCCACGTTTTCCAGCGTGTCACCGATTTCGGCACGGAATGCCAGACGCGCCGATGACTGGTCGAGAACGCTGAGCACGGCTTCGCCGTTGGACACCAGATTGGCGATTTCCGATTCCGTGCGGTCGCGGGCGTCACGGATCAGCTTGGCGGCGACCTCCAATGCCTCGGTGGCAGAGAGACGGGCCTGGCCCTCGCCAGCAGTCGCCAAACCATCGGCCGCATGGGTGAGCTCGTCGAGCGCCGACAGGCTGCCGGCCGCAGCGTCTTCCAGATGACGTCCCTTGTCGCGCAGCTCGATGGCAATAACGCTCAAGGGCTGCGCCGCCTCGCCGATCTGGGCGCATTTGATCGTGGTGTTCAGGGCCATATACTGGACATCGTTCTTCAACGACTGGATCGCCGTGATGCGCGTGCCGAGATGACCGGCGGCGGCGGCGGTCTCGCGCCCCGTCTTGAGCGCCGTCGCGTCAGCCGCTTCGATCTCGCCCACCAACACCAGAGCCTGCTCGATGCGGCCGCCGAGATCGTTGAGAAAACCATCGGAATTGTCGCCGCCGGCACCGGTGGCCATGTCACGCAGCTTCAAGAGCTCGCGGGAATGGGCGGCCATATCGGCCATGGCACGCTCGATCTCGGCCACCTCGCGATGAAAATCCTCGATCGTGGCATTCAGTTGGCGGCTGAGCAGAGCATGTCCGATGGCAGCGAAACGTCCATCATCGCCCTGCTTCATGTGGTTGGCGATATAGATGATACCAGCCTGGACGTGTTCGACACGCTGACGGGTGATGTCGCCCACCTGCAGGGCCTGCAGCACGCGCACCACACGCTGCTGAATGTCACGCGCGATCCCCGCCACGTCGCCGGCTACCGCCGAAACGCGTGTGTAGTGATCGCCCATCATGGTGGCACTTTCGGAGAGTTCCTTGTGCAGCACCGGCAGCTGCTTGTTCATGCGATCGGCCAGTTCGGCGCCCTGACCGATGGCGGCGGTCAGATCACTCTGCAAGGCGTTGATCTCCTCCTCTACCTTGACCAACTGGTCGCGGCCGGATTCGACGCAATCGGAAATCTCCTGGGCGAAAGATTCGAAGGTAGAGCCGGCTTCGGCAATACCGCTCGACACGATCTTGATGTTGACCGTGAAGGCACGCATGTAGGCCATGCTGGCACGCATGTCCGTCACATATTTGGCCATGTTCTCGCGATGGCGGCAGATGCTCTCGATGTTCTGTTGGCGGGCATGATGGTTGTCGGAGAGCCCGAGCAGCGTCGCTGCAGCCGTGCGCATGTCTTCGGTGGTGGCAGCAACCGACTTTGAGTCCAGTGCCTTAACCAGATTGTCGAGCGACGCCACCAGCGCATCGATGCCTTCGATGGACTTGGTAAGCACTTCGCCGGCGCCGACGAAATGACTTTCGATCACGCGACGAGCCGCTTCAAGCTGCGCGGCCAAATCCGCGCGCGCGCCGCTGAACGTTTGAGGATCCATGCCGTGGCACCCCACCTGTGAGGAGGGCATTGTGCGGGAAAGACACAAAATAGAAGTAAACGATTTGGGCGTCGGGCATGACCTCATTCGGCCAAGGTGCCGCATCAACAGGATTTTCGAGAACAGACGGCATCATGGTTAGGAAGTCGTTAAAATCTGCGATCCGCCCATTATTGGCGCGGAAAGACTGGGCGGCGGCATGCAGCACCAGGATCTCTCCAGGCCTTCAAACCTTCGCTTGTGCCGGAATGAGACGATCCCGGCACAGGTCTGGGATTTTACCGCGCAAGGAAATTTTCTGAGCGTGGCGATCAGGAATATCGCACGTCTGAGGATCGGATTCATCAACCCGCAGGCGGCGAGTACAAGCCCCGCATCCTCATTTCGGATCGGGCAGGATCTCGACCTGCGGATTGGTTAGAACGAAGGCTTTCTCGTTCGGCTGGGTGCGCACACACAGCTTGAACACGCAGCCGGCCTCGTGGTCGCAGTGCTCCAAACTCTTGAACAGATCCGTCGACAACGCACTGTAATCTTCACCACCGACGATCTGCCCCGGTATGACGTCGATGACGCCGATATTGATCGCCCGCGGTTCGGAGGAGCGGATCGCCCTGTCCTGCCAGGCGCATGCGCCCGGTGCCAAGCCTTTGCCCGTTTCCCCGGCAGACGCGCCACGGTTGCCGATCTTCATCCTAACACTGAACTTTTCCGTGTAGATCAACCGCTCATGGGCCGCGAGTGCCCGGTGGTAGGCGAGCGTGTAGCTCACGCCGGCCTTGCACACCAAAGCATATCCATGACCTCCGTTGAGGGAATTGCTGCAATCGATCGCGGACGCAGGTGTGGCAAGCGGAACGCTTGCCAGCAAGGCGAAGACCAGTTGGCGTCGCATCATATCCTCCTAGTGTTTGTTCCACAGTGCCTTGGGCGAACGATACCGCGCCAAAACCACCGCGATGTCTTTCGCGACCGGGCACCGCACATGCCGTTTCTCGGTCTGCTTGAGCGTCGGAGACGGCAGCGGCATGTTCGGCACCATGATCGCGTCGCCGGAATAATTGCCGCTCCCCTGTTGCGACTGCGCCGGGGCGGCCATTGTCACCAGACTCGCCATTGCCAGCGTTGCCAATATGCGCAGCATAAAGCCGTCCCCATTGATCTCTTCACCGCATCCTTCCCCAACGACCACCCATTCAATTAAGCATCGCAGAAGCCTCGCGTGATCGTCTTGTCCGATGGCGCGATGAAATTGAACTCGTACGCGCTCGTCGCTACACTTTCGGTTCTGGGAGCGATGGGGGTGACATGACCGGGATACAGCCGGTGCATGGCGAACGCAGGCTTGTGTTCTCTACCGACGAACTTCCGCAGCATTCGAGCGAGGGGCAGCGGTTCGAAGCCGCGCTGCAAGCGCTGGACAGGCTTTTCGGTGGCGCGTGCGGCATGGAGCCGGCTCAAGGCCGCCCTTTCCGCGTGAGAGTGGAAGTGGCGGCCTTTGCCGATGCAAGCCTAATCTTCCCGACGGCGAGTATAAGCCACTGGTCCTGCGCCGGCACCGGCAGAGAAACAACAGAATCGACCGAAACGCTCCAGATCGGTTTCAACAGGAGCGCGTTCCCGCTCATCGTTCGACAATGCGAACGCGAATGCGTGCTGGATCAGGGTGACGCTACCGTCGTCACGATGGCAAAACCGATCGAGGTCAGATCCCCCCTAGGGCTGGCGGCGGTGGCGATCTTGAACATTCCGGCCACCCGATGGCATGGACGCGTACTCGACATCGACAAGCTGATGGGGACGCCAGCACCGCGAAGCCCAGCATTGCGCCACCTCCACCGCTACATGACCGTGCTGGCGCGGTCGGCGGAAATTCATGACGATCCCGCCTGTGCGACCCATGTCGCCAATACACTGGTCGACCTGACGGCACTGGTGTTCGGCGCACAGGGCGATTCTGCGGTGCTCGCCCGTTTGCACGGGGTACGCCAGACGCGACTTGGCGCCATCCTGCAAGCGATCAAGGAAGGCTATGCGTCGCCCGACTTTTCCGCCGAGGCCTTGGCCGCTCGCGTCGGGCTCTCACAGCGCTACATCCAGGAACTGCTGCGCGAGACCGGGCGCGGGCACAGCGAACGCGTCCAAGAACTACGCCTGCTAGAAGCACATCGGATGCTGGCCAACGCCCAGTATGCGGAGATGAAGATCATCGACGTCGCCCTGGCGAGCGGTTTCGGCGACGTGTCCTATTTCAACCGCTGCTTCCGCCGCCGCTTCGGCTTGACGCCGACGCAGGCGCGTGCAGGACGCCGCCGCCTCTGACAGGCTGGCTGCCCGGCGAATCCAAGACGTCGCCATTCGAAACACCCGTCGAATTCCTACGCTTTGCTTTGGGCCCCGTGGCGCAGACCATCGCTGATGTAGCGCCTCGCGGCATCGGCATCGTCCCAGCCCAGGATCTTGGACCATTTGCCAGGGTCCAGATCCTTGAAATGGCCGAAGATGTGCTCGAGCTGCTGGCGGGTGATGTCCGGCAGGTCGGTGAAGTTCTTCACCGATTCATAGCGCAGTGTGAGATGGGGCGAAGGAACGGCAATAACCTTTTCGTCCAGCCCGCCATCATCTTCCATGAGCAGAACCCCGACCGGCCGCACATTGATCAGGGAGCCTGGCGCCAAGGCACGCGTATTGCAGACCAGAACGTCGACCGGATCGCCGTCTCCCGACAGCGTATGGGGTATAAAACCGTAATTGCCGGGGTAGCGCATCGCCGTATAGAGGAAACGGTCCACCACCAGGACCCCGGCCTCCTTGTCGATCTCATATTTGATGGGCTCGCCGCCAATCGGAACCTCCACAAGAACGTTGACGTCGTGAGGCGGGTTCTTGCCTGGGGCAATCTTGTCTATTCGCATCGGTAATCCGCAGCCAAAAAAGGGCGCCAACAATACTCAGATTGGTGCTGCAGCATAGACCGAGCATCGCAAAAAGCGGCCGCCTATGCGCATTTCGATCGAAGATCAGCCGGGCAACAATTCCGTTACGACACCTTCGGCACCGGTGGAAAAACAACGCCCCAAGCTCAAGGCCTTCAATTGGGCCAATTGGAATGGGGTCGCCGTATCACCGCGACACTAGTTCTTCGGCAGTTTCGAGAGATCGTAACCGGGCCCGAAATCGACGATATAGACCGGTCCAAAATCGATGGTCTGCTCGCCAGTGCCGAGGATCATGCCGCAGCCCAAGGTCCCGACGGGATAATCCTGGTCGGCAGTACCGCTCGATGTATAAAGCTTCCACTTTGGCCCAATGAGGAACTGGGTCTCCGGCGTGACCGATTTGCTGGGCGGTGCGCTCTGATAGACGCGACCGGTGATCCCAATGAAATCATTGTGCGCTGGAAGCTTCGCTGCGCGAGCCCAGAACGCAAACAGTATGACATCGCCCTTCTTTACCGGTTTGGTGATCAGAACATAGCCGCCGATATCCCAAGGATTCTTGGGTTTGGGCGAAATGGTGACCCGCTCGACCATGCCACCCTCGACGGACGGATCAGCGACGACCTTGCCTTTTGCATGGCCCCAAATGCCCCACATATCTGCTGGCTTGTTGATTGCCTTCTGGGCCCAATTCTCGGCGGCTGATACGGGCTGCACCGACGCTGCCATCAGTGCCAAACCACATAACACGGCACCTATCGTCCTCATCATTACCTCTACTCCTTTCCGCCGATGCGGGCCATCACTCAACTGCGCGGTAGATTGCTGATGTCGTAGTTCGGGCCAAAATCAAGGATGGACACCGGACCAAAATCGATCACTTGATCACCGGTGCCCAAGATCATTCCGGCACTCAAGGTGCCAACGGGATAATCCTTGGTTGCCGTGCCGCTGACATAGTAGAGCTTCCATTGCCGGCCAATGATGAAGCTGGCCTCTTCCGAGACCGGACTTCCCGAAGGTCCCGCCTCATAGATGCGGCCGGTGACCAGAATGAGATCGCTGCCAGGCGGCGGCTTTTCAGCACGAGCCCAGAACATCAGCACCAGTACATCACCCTTCTTCACCGGCTTGGTGACCGCGGCGTAGGTTCCGGCATCCCACGGCTTGTTCGGCTTGGGGATCGTCACACGCTCCGCAGCCCCACCCTTCAGCCCCGGCGCGGCAACAAAATTCGTTTTGGCCGTGCCCCATACGCCCCAGAAGGATCCGGGATCATTGACCACCTTGGCTGCCAGATTGCCGGCAGCCGCAGTGAACGCTACCGCCCCAAACACGGCCAAGCCTGTGATGACGGCGCGTCTGGTAAAGCGCATGAAGGCCGATCCCTTTATGCCGCGACTGCGACTTTTGTCATATAATCAACAACATTCACCAACAGCCGGTAAACCGAACCTTGGCGCTCAAATCGCGACGGTATGCACGAACACATCGCGCACCACAAACGCCCGTCGCGTCGCAACATTTTTTTGCGACAAAGCGGCAGCCGTCATGGGATACATTTCCTCTACCAGGATTGCAGATGATGCATGCAACCGTCATCTGAATTTCGCGGCGAAACACGCCAATTATCTAATTAATCGGACGTCAATGGAATTCCGCAACAGTGTCTCAGTCAAAGGTGTTGGCGCTCTTAATATCGCATTAACCGATACACGTCGGATGAAAGCCGAAACTGTGAAAGTCGTCATTGCCCATCAGCGTTCTGCCAACTGGCCCGTGACCGGTTCCACCATCCTGTCGACGGCGCAGATTTTCACGGGCTAGGTGAAGCGGACCGCGGCGCCATGGACATCTATTGGCAGATCACCGTCATCCAATTGCTGCAAAACGTAGCAGTGTTCGCTGTTGCGGTGATCGCCTTTGGCCTCGTGCGGCAACTGACCGTACGTTGGAAGACAGTATCGAAATGCTGCTCGGACCCTGTCACAGGTGTGGTGCTCGGAACAGCCACTGCCATCACACTGCTGCTGCCCGTGCACATCAGCGGCGGCGCGTCGACCGGCAGCGAGACCATCCTGTTGGCTCTGGCCGGCGTGATCGCCAGCCCGATCGCCGCAGCCATCGCGGCGGTCTTCGCCGCCGCCGCACAGCTTGTGCCGCTGATCCATGGCGATGCCATCGACCGGCTCGGGCTTGCCATGTCGCTGGCCGCAGCGGCCACAGGCGTCGCGTTCCGGTATCTCCTGCTATGGCGCAGCAGCGAGCGCCGGGCTTGTTACTTCCATTTCCCGATCCTCGGATTGGCGAGCGCCACCACCAGCCTAGCCGTGTTGTGGCAGTTCCAGGGGGAAAGCGCGGTTGCGGCCTCAGCGCTTGGTGCGGTGATGTCAAGCGTGGCCGCTTCCACCGTGCTCGGCACCCTGTTGCTGCACGAAATACGGCGCCGTGAAACGGAAAAGGATCTGCGCGAAAGCGAGGCCAACCTGGCAGCGCAGGCGCGTGAATTGTCCAAGGCGCGCGACGAGGCCGAGGCGGCCAGCAAGGCAAAAAGCGCCTTCCTTGCCAATATGAGTCACGAGCTGAGGACGCCGCTCAACGCCATCCTGGGATTTTCCGAGTTGATATCGCAGGAAAGTCTCGGCCCTGTCGGTTCATCGCGTTACAAGGAATATGCCAACGACATCCACAATTCCGGCGCCCATCTGCTGAGCCTGATCAATGAACTGCTTGATGTGGCCAAGATCGAGGCCGGCAAGATGGAGATCGTGACACGATCGATCGATGCCTATCGGACCTTCGACAGCGCTCTCAAGCTGGTCGGCACCAAGGCAAGAGAACGTCAGCAGACGCTCGAGGTGACGATCGCGCCCAACACTCCACCGCTGTTCGCGGACGAGCGGGCCATCAAGCAAATCCTGATCAATCTGGTCTCGAATGCCATCAAGTTCACCCAGGAAGGCGGGCGCATCTCGGTGCGTGCCGGAATGGCGGATGACGGCGGGTTCCAGATCGTCTGCGAGGATAATGGCCCCGGTATCCCGCGCGAAAAGCTGCAGCACATCTTCACGCCGTTCAGCCAGATCGATAACCGCTTCGAGCGCCAAGCCGGCGGCACCGGGCTCGGGCTGACGCTGGTGCGCGGCCTCGTCGAGCTACATGGCGGGCACGTCTGGCTCGACAGCGAATATGGCATGGGCTGCCGCGCCACGGTGGTTCTGCCTTCCAAGCCGCCCTCCACCCGGCCCATCGCGGCATAGATCCGCGACGCCCTGCAACGGCCGCAGCACGGTCGCCCTACCCTTTGGGGGGCGCCGTGGAGTTGCGGATGACGAGCTCGTGCTGCTGCGGTCGCTTGCGCGCCTCCGTCGAGAACGGCGGGTTGATGAGAAGATCAACCGCCTGATAACCGGTCAGCTCCATTTTCTGACGGCAAGTGGTGAGATTCGGCCAGACCGACCGGGCCAGAGGAGCATCATCGAACCCGGCCAGCGACAGGTCCTCTGGGATGCGGAGCCCCTTGCTATGCGCCAAGGCAAGCACGGCTGCGGCGATCTCGTCGTTGCAGCAAAAGATCGCCGATGGCAGCGGATCAACGGAGAGGAGACACTCGGCAGCGGCCTGCCCGGCGGAGAAGTCGAATGTGGAACTCTGCACGCACAGATCGTCAGGCAATGAAAGGCCGGCATCCTGCATCGCGTCGCGGAACCCTGTGTACCGTACATTGGCGTCACCGTGGTCGCCCGGACCCCGGATGAAAGCGACGCGCCGGTGCCCCAGACCGATCAGGTACTTGGTCATCTCATAGGCCGCCTGACGGTTGTCAATGCAGATATCAAAACTGGGACCAACGTCGGAATGCGGCGCGATACGCACCACAGGCAGCTTGGCGGCGAACAGCACGCTCAGCACTTCCTGCATGTCACACATCGGTTCAGGCAGCACCACGCCGCGCAGCGGTGTGCGCTCAATCAGCGTTTTCACCTGATCAGGAATATCATTGTCCTGAAAATCAAAGGATTTGATCAGGAGAGCGCACTGCCATTTTCGACATCCCGCCAACAGACCGATCTGCAGCATCGCCAGATAGCCGGACCCGACCATCGGCGTATCGCAGAAGAAACCGATCAGGCAGGAAGGGATGTCGGTCATTGTCCCTTGTCCTCGTGCTGCATAGCATCATCACCTTCGGCAATGATGGTGTCGATCTTCGGTCCAGCGGCCACACCAGAGCGGAACGCGACCACAGCGAAGACCATGGTCGTCTCTCCACGCTTGTCTCGCAAGGGGGCCAGGAGAATTTCGGCTTGCAGAAAATCGAGATTGGAAAACCCCACCCGGTTGACGAATCGACACGGGCGACGCGTGGCCAGCACCTGGTTCAGCGCCAGGGTCCAGCGCTCGGCAACATCGGGGGGCACTGCATCATTGACCAGCTCGCCCTGCATCTCGCCGATCACAGCCGTAACCCTTGTACCCATCAAACGCACGAGGTAGCGGGACGGCTCCAGACGTTCGAGGATCACGAGATGACCGAGAAAATCCTTCACCGTGCGGGGCGTGAAGGCGCTACGCGGCGGCACGCCATCACCAGCCTGAGCCAACCACGCCGCCAATGCATCCTTGAGAAGTTGGGATTCGAACGCCAGCGTGGGGTCCATTTCGACCACCGAACGCGGAGACGTCGCCCAGTTCTCAAAGCCCGTCACGGATGCGGCCTCCCTGCCACCACCGCAACCTACTAAATGCGTATCACCAAGCTCTTAAGCATCCGACAATATCATCCGAAATTCCAAGAGGTTAGCTGAAAGAATTCCGCTCTCAGCGGCCATCTCACGCATTTTGCCGGCCACCCGGCGCCAGGTCTGCATGCGGAACCGGCTGCATGAATCTCACGATCGTTGTGGGGTTAACAGCTGAGGCAATCCAGCCTGCGAGATCACCGCAGCTTTGCTCGCCGCCGATGGCGTGAGCCGTTATAAGGAGGATATGCGACGTGCTTTGCGCCTCCATCCCGATTGCCACCACGATGCCGTATCGCGCGTGGAGGTGGAAATATCGCGGGATGGGCCCAACCGCCTCGCTCTGCGGTACACGCTGACAGGACGGATTATTGACCTCGCCATCCCACCAATAGGCGAACCGGCACGCTCTGACGAGCTCTGGCAGCACACCTGCTTCGAAACATTCCTGCGTAGACCGGGCGCGGCCGACTATTGGGAGTTCAACTTTGCACCATCGCGACAATGGGCGGTCTACCGCTTCGACGGCTATCGTAGCGGGATGCGTCCATCGAATGCCGCCCCGAGCATTATGGTGGAAAGCGATAAAGACCATCTCGTTCTCGATGCCAAGTTCGATTTTCCGAGCGGTGATCCCGCGTGGCGGCTGGGACTGGCGGCCGTCGTGGAAGAGACAAACGGAACCATCACCTATTGGGCTCTGACCCACCCGTCCGGCAAGCCCGACTTCCATCACATCGACGGCTTCGCGCTGGAGTTCATGGCATGAAATTTGGCATCGATCGGCTGTTGTCTGAGCCGGATCTGCGCAAGCCGCTGGCGGGCCGGCGCATCGCCCTACTCGCTCATCCGGCTTCAGTCACGGCCGATCTCACCCATGCGCTGGATGCGCTGGCAGCCTGCAGCGATATTCGCCTCAACGCCGCTTTCGGCCCACAGCACGGACTGCGCGGCGACAAGCAGGACAATATGGTGGAGTCGCCAGACTTCCATCATCCGCGCCTGGGCCTCCCGGTGTTCAGCCTGTATGGCCAAGTGCGGCGGCCGAGCGATGCGATGATGGAGACGTTCGACACCATCCTCATCGATCTCCAGGACGTGGGAGGGCGCATCTACACCTTCATCACCACGCTGCTCTACGTGCTGGAAGCAGCAGCCAAGCATGGCAAGGCGGTGTGGGTGCTCGACAGGCCCAATCCCGTAGGCCGTCCGGTGGAGGGCTTGAAGCTACGATCGGTGTGGGAGAG
>JBJKRM010000160.1:0-3987 GCA_046704685.1 Rhizomicrobium sp. | reverse complement strand
ATAATGGCGAGCTCAAAAGAAAATTGACCTATACTAGTGCGGTGGCTGGCTGGCTGCTCCGCCTGCTGGTCGGCACCTTCGTCGATGCGGACGCCACCGTGGTGATTGGCATCGACGATACCATCGAGCGGCGCTGGGGACATAAGATCAACGCACGCGGCATCTACCGCGACCCGGTCCGCTCCTCCAAGGGACACTTCGTCAAGACCAGCGGCCTGCGCTGGCTGTCCGCGCAACTGCTGGTCCACATACCCTGGGCCGGCCGCATCATGGGGCTGCCGTTCCTCACCGTGCTCGCGCCGTCGAAGCGGTTCTATGACGACAAGCCACGCGCGGCGAAGACGTTGCTCGATTGTGCCCGCCAGGTCGCGTTGCAGGTCCATCGCTGGTTGCCGGGCCGGCGGAT
The DNA here is from genome assembly GCA_046704685.1 of Rhizomicrobium sp. Classification (GTDB taxonomy): domain Bacteria; phylum Pseudomonadota; class Alphaproteobacteria; order Micropepsales; family Micropepsaceae; genus Rhizomicrobium. The sequence goes on along the minus strand of JBJKRM010000160.1, from coordinate 3,581 downwards.
CGTCATCGTCGGCGATACGGCATTCGCCGCCATCGAATTCCTCGGCGCCGTCCGCAACCATGTCAGCGTCGTTACCCGGCTGCGCCTCGATGCCAATCTTTATGCCCCCGCGCCACCCAGGCGAGCGGGCCGCGGACGGCCTGCGGTTAAGGGCAAGCGCCTGCCTGCTCTGACGCACGTACTGCACGATGCCGGCACGGTTTGGCAACGCCACACGGTTGCTCTCTGGTACGGCCGCACCAATCGTGTGGTTGAGATCGCCACCGGCACCGCCGTTTGGTACCGCGGCGGCCTGCCCCCGGTGCCGATTCGCTGGCTGCTGGTGCGCGATCCGCGCGGCGAGCTATCGCCGCAAGCCTTCCTCTGCACCGATCTCGATGCCGCCGCCGTCGATATCCTTCAGTGGTTCGTCTCGCGCTGGCAGCTGGAGGTCACCTTTCAGGAAAGCCGTGCCCATCTCGGCGTCGAAACCCAACGGCAGTGGTCCGACCTGGCGATCATGCGCACCACTCCGGCACTGCTTGGCCTGTTCTCGCTGGTGACCCTCTGGGCCCACGACCTCGCCGCCGAAACGCCGCTGCTTCCCGCAACCGCCGCCTGGTACCCCAAGCGGCACTGCACCTTCAGCGATGCGATCGCCGCCGTGCGCCGCCAGATCTGGCATCACCAGGTTTCTCTCCTGTCCCGGTGTCACCGGGACAGTATCAAAATTCCACGCCAGCTCTGGCAACGCGCCGCAAACGCTCTCGCATATGCCGCGTGATCCAATAAAGTCGAGCTCAGAGCCTGAAAATCTTTTGGGTGGGTATCGGCGGCCCGCTGGATCCCTGACATCGGCGCAGTTCCCGAGCCGGCCGGAAGCGTCCAGGGCGGCGGCAGAAGGTGGCGCGCCGCGATCTCAATCGGCGTGCCATGTCCGACCTTCGTTTGCGAATCCCTGCCATGCGTTTGGGCAACCCCGCAGCGGGCTGTAAATTGCTGTTCTTCCGCGTAGAATCGTCGCGTCCGCGGATTGGTGAAGGTCGGGTGATGGCATCGGATGACGCGGCTGAATTGTTCGAAGCTCTGCCCGATCAGGCCGCGCCGGAACGGGTCGGTGGCGGCGCGCCACGGCTGCGCCAAGCCGAGCGCGGCCAGATCGAATGGCGTCCGTTCAGTCTGGACGACCTGATACCGGAAGAGCACCGGGTGCGCCTGGTCTGGCAGTTCGTCGCAGGGCTCGACCTGACGTTGCTGTTGGCGGCTATCAAATCGGTGGACGGGCATGCCGGGCACGCGGCGGCGGGACCCGCGCATCCTGATGGCGCTGTGGCTGTATGCCACGGTGAAGGGGATCGGCAGCGCGCGCGAGCTGGCGCGGCTGTGTGAGGAGCACGTTGCCTTTCGCTGGCTGTGCGGCGGGGTCAGCATGAACGCCAAAACGCTGGCGGATTTCCGGGTCGATCACGGTGCGGTGCTGGAGCGGTTGCTGGCAGACAGCTTCACGGCGCTGGTGCAGGCGGGGGTGGCGAGTCTGGATCGCATCGCCCAGGACGGGGTGCGGGTGCGCGCCTCGGCAGGGGCGGCGTCGTTTCGCCGCCATTCGACGCTGGAGGAATGCCGACGCGAGGCGGAGCAGGCGATCATCGATCTGCGTGTGCAACTCAAGGATGATCCCGGGTTTGCCAGTCGCCAGCAAGCCGCGGCCCGCCAGCGCGCGGTCGAGGAGCGCGAGCAGCGGGTGCGCGCGGCACTGGCGGTCACCGAAGAGTTGCAGGCGCAGCAACAGGAAAAGGCGCGCCTGGAGACCGAGCGGGTGGCCAGGGAAGCCGCCAGGGAAGCCGAGCGTGCGGCGAAGCAGGCGCAGCAGGACACCGCCGAGGGCGAAACGACGGCGCCGGACACGGCAAAAGCTGCGACGGACAACACGCAGGCAGAGAAGAAGAAGCCAACCGAGCCGCGCGCCTCCACCACCGATGCCGAAGCGCGCGTCATGAAGATGGCCGATGGTGGTTTCCGCCCGGCCTACAACGTGCAGTTCGCCGCCGACACCGGGAGCGGCGCCATCGCCGGCGTGTCGGTCGACAACAACGGCTCCGACATGGGCAAGCTGGTGCCGATGAGCGATGCGCTGGCCGAGCAGTATGGCGAACGCCCTGGCCAACATCTCGCCGACGGCGGTTTCGCCAGGCTCGACGACATCGACGTGCTGACCAGCAACGGCGTCGAGGTGTTCGCGCCGGTGCCGAAGCCGCGCGATGCCAGCCGCGATCGCCATGTCCCGCTGCGCGGTGACACGCCAGCGGTGGCGACGTGGCGAGAGCGCATGGGACGTGACGACGCCAAGGAGATCTACAAGGAGCGCGCCGCCACGGTGGAACTCGCCAACGCGCAGGTGCGCAACCACGGCTTGCAGCGGTTCGTGGTGCGCGGCCTGGAAAAAGCCAAGGCAGTGGCTCTGTGGTTTGCCTTGACGCACAACATGATGTGCGGCTGGCGGCTGCTCGAAATCGAAGCCTGACCCTGCCTCCCGCCCTTTGAAGAAGGCGTTCGCAGCGGGGTGTTCGCAGCGGGGTTGACGCCCCGCTGCGGCAACACCAGGCGGCCATCACCGAGCTACGCGGCACTCCCAGCCGACACCAAACCGCGTCAGACCAACACCGCCACCGACGCGCGCCGAATGCCGCCCACCCTCAGCCACGCACCGGATGGCGATTCATTTTCAGAAGGGGTGGACGGCCCCCGAAGGCATCGATGTGCCACAGTAGGGGTCGTGTGAACCTCCAAAAGGGAGCCGCCCGCGATGAGCATTACCATGATCGGCCTGGATATCGCCAAGTCAGTCTTCCAAGTGCACGGCGTGAACGAGGCCGGAAAGGTGGAGATCAAGCGCAAGCTACGGAGAAGCGAGCTGATCCCGTTCTTCGAGAAGCAGCAGGCCTGCACCGTCATCATGGAAGCGTGCGGCGCGGCCCATCACTGGGGCCGGCTCCTGCGCAGTCTCGGACACGAGGTGAAACTGATCGCGCCCGAGGCAGTCAAACCGTTCGTCAAGAGGGGCAAGAAGAACGACGCGGCCGATGCGGCAGCGCTCTGCGCGGCCGCATCAAGGCCTGACATGAAGTTCGTGCCGATCAAGAGCACTGAGCAGCAAAGCATCCTGGCCTTGCACTCGGCGCGATCCCTGCTGGTCAAGCAGCAGACGATGCTGGCGAATGCCATGCGCGGCCTGGCGACGGAATTTGGCCTGACCGTTCCGAAAGGCATCGGCAAACTGGAAGAGCTTTTGGAGCTGGTCGAAGGAAACAAGGCCGTTCCGGAGACGACGCGCCGGGTGTTTATGGGATTTTTCGAGCAATGCCGCGCGCTGGGCGACAGTATTGGAGCACTCGACGCGGAGATCGTCGCTCACGCCCGGCAGGATGAGACCGCGCGCCACCTGCAAACGATCCCCGGCGTCGGCCCGATCACCGCATCGCTGATCGTCGCCACCGTTGTCGACATCAGCCAGTTCAAGAGCGCCCGGGACTTCGCGGCCTGGCTCGGCCTGGTGCCACGCCAGTATTCCACCGGCGGCAAGACCCGCCTTGGTCGGATCACCA
>JBJKRM010000159.1:0-2759 GCA_046704685.1 Rhizomicrobium sp. | reverse complement strand
ATTCAATGAAGCCGCGGCGCTGCGCGACCTCCTGGAGCAGCAAAACTTCCGCCTTGCGTTCTGGCAAAGCGCCGGTGAGCGCATCAACTGGCGCCGCTTCTTCGATATCACCAGCCTCGCCGCCTTGCGGGTGGAAGACGACGCGGTGTTCGAGCAGATTCATGCCACGGTGTTCCGGCTCTATAGCGAAGGGATGATCGACGGCGTCCGCATCGATCATGTGGACGGCCTTGCCGACCCGGAGGCCTATTGCCGGCGGCTACGGGCGCGGCTGGAAGCCATGACGCCGCTGCGCCCCGAAGCGCTGCCGCGCGAACCGGCCATCATTCTGGTCGAGAAGATCCTTGCCGATCATGAGGACCTGCCAACCAGCTGGGAGGTGGACGGCACAACCGGCTACGACTTCATGAATGCGGTGTCCGGTCTGTTTCATGATCCGCGCGGCGAAGATTCCTTCAACGCTCTTTGGACGGAGCTTTCCGGACGGCCGTCCGATTTCGAGATCGAGGAGCGCCAAGCCCGCCGCGAAATGCTCGACACCGCCTTCGCCAGTGCCTTGCGCGGTACCGCCGCCTCTTTCCAAAAACTGCAGAGCGACCTGCCGAACGCCGCCTTCGAAGCCGCATTGGAGCGGCTGCTGGTGCATTTCCGGGCTTATCGCACCTATGCACTGGGCGACCGCCCCGAGCCCGAGCCGGGTCCCTTCTTTGACCAAGCCTGGCAAACGGCCACGGCGGAGGCGGCAGGTGATGAGCATGCGGCCTTGACACTGATTGCTGCGGCGATGCGCGGCGACAAAGCCGACGAAGGTTTCCTGGCCGTGGAAGCGGTGCGCCGCTTCAACCAACTCACCGCGCCGGTGGCCGCCAAGGCGGTGGAAGATACGGCGTTCTACCGCTATGGCCGCCTGCTGTCGCGCAATGACGTGGGCTTCTCGGCAGGGCGTTTCGCCATCCCGCCGGAGGAGTTCCATGACGGCAACCGGAAGCGGCAAGCGAACTTCCCGCTGGCCCTGCTCACCACCGCCACCCATGACCACAAACGCGGCGGCGATGCGCGGGCCCGTCTTGCGGCACTGAGCGAAATCCCGGACCGCTGGAAAACCGAAGTACTCGAATGGTTCGAACTCAACGCCGCTGTGCGGCCAGACGGTGTCGGCGCCGGCGACGAGTACCAGCTCTACCAGACCCTGGTGGCGTCACGGCCTTTTGGTCTTTCCGGCGGCGGCGAGGGTTTGGCCCTGTTCACCCGCCGCATCCTGGCTTGGCGCGAGAAGTCGCTGAAGGAAGCCAAGCTGGAAACCTCCTGGGCCCATCCCAATCCCGATTTCGAAACGGCACATGCCGAGTTCGTCCGCCGTATCCTCGATCCCGACCATGCCTTCCTGCAACGGCTCGAGCGCTTCTCCAATCTGCTGGCGCCGGCCGGCGCGTTGAACAGCCTGGCCACCTGCACCTTACGCTGCACCTGCCCCGGCGTGCCCGATACCTATCAAGGAACAGAGCTGTGGGACCTCAGCCTGGTGGATCCCGACAACCGCCGCGCGGTGGGTTTCCATATCCGGAACGAAATTCTCAATTCCGACGACACCCCGGCGGGCCTTATCAAGGACTGGCGCAGCGGTGATACCAAATTGGCGCTGCTGACGCGGCTTCTGACTCTGCGGGCGGCAGAGCCGGACTTGTTCCTCGGAGATTACATCCCGATCGACAGCGGCACCGAACGCATCTTCGCCTTTGCCCGCAAGGTGGAAGACAGGCTGTTGCTGGTCGCCGTGCCCCGACTCTCGGCCGAGGCCGCCATCGAGCGCGGCCGGCCGCTGCCGGAAGAAAGCTTGGGGACCGATTGCAAGCTGGCGGCGCAATGGCCGGGCCGAAACTGGCGCGATGGGCTCGACCCACAACTGCCCAATGTTCCACCACCAAATGGCCGGCCGTTGTTCACCCGCTTTCCCGGACTGGTTCTGCTGTCCGCGTGACAGAACCCTCTTTTGCCGGCCGTGATGCGGCGGCACATCCCACGCGGCGAGCTTCGCTCGCGACCTCGCCGCAAGGGGGAGATTAAGTCCTATCTCGGCAGCGTGCTCGATCCCATCAGGAACTCGTCGACCGCGCGGGCTGCCTGGCGGCCTTCGCGGATCGCCCACACCACCAGGGACTGGCCGCGGCGCATGTCGCCGCAGGAGAAGATGCGCGGCACCGACGATTTGTAGTCGTCGGTATCGGCCTTGACGTTGCCGCGACCATCGAGATCGACGCCGGCCTGCTCCAGCAATCCGGCGCGGCGCGGTCCCAGAAAACCCATGGCCAGCAAAACCAGCTCGACTTCCACCCGGAACTCGCTGCCGGCAACCGGCACCGGCGTGCGGCGGCCCTGATCGTCGACCTTCCATTCGACATGGACGCATTCCAGCGCCTTGACCTTGCCGCCTTCGCCGACGAAGCGGCGAGGCATGGTCGCCCAATCGGTGGTGCAGCCCTCTTCCTGCGAAGAGGAGACACGCAGCTTGATCGGCCAATCGGGCCAGGTGATTCCTTTGTCTTCCTTCTCCGGCGGCTTGGGCATGATCTCGACCTGGGTCACCGACAACGCGCCCTGGGGGTTCGACGTGCCGACGCAGTCCGAGCCCGTGTCGCCGCCGCCCACCACCACCACGCGCTTGCCCTTGGCGGTGATGCTGCCGCCCGGCGCGGCGCGGCCTTCGTCATCGCCCGCCACCCGGCGGTTCTGCTGGGTGAGGAAATCCATGGCGAAATGCA
>JBJKRM010000158.1:0-9679 GCA_046704685.1 Rhizomicrobium sp. | reverse complement strand
GATTTCCTCCATCGCAAGCCAATAGGACCGACCACATGCTCGGATGGGCTCTGACCTTCTTCATTCCTGCAGTGATTGCAGCCTTCCTGGGCTTCTTTGCCATGGCCGGGTTGGCGGCGGAAATCGCCAAGCTGCTGCTCGTCGCTTTCGTGGTGTTGCTGGCGATCAGCCTGATCTCGGGATCGCTGCGGGGCCGGGCTCCACCGCTTTGAGGAACCGGTTGAGAGCCGGTGCGTTGTAACACAGCGAGCGGGAGATCGACACGGCCGCCCAGCCCCCTTCCCAAGACCGTTCGGGAGCCCGCTCGCCCCTATATCTGTCCCGCGATCACCGGCGCATGCCCGCAGACGGACATGCCGATTGTCATCGACTTCGTGGATAGCTTGAAATGTTGCTTGTGAAGCGCACCGGCCGATCACGCCGCCAGAGCGGCCATCCAGGGCCGGCACAGCCGATGAGCGCAGGCCGAGCCCGGATAGAGATCAGAACCCGGTCGCGAATGAGAAGGTCGTCAAATACACAAGCGTGAACGTGACCACACCAAGCACCGCACTCACACCCAGAACGTAGCGGATACGCGTGCTCCACTCCCGTCCCGCTGACAAATCATTATATTCTCTCGGTACTGCACTACGGGTGCCAGCCTGGATAGCCATGCCGCTCTCCCTTGATTGTTACCGAACGCTCAACGAGTCAGGACCATCATATGTTCCCGCAGCGCGATGCGCATCCCCGACGTTGATCGCGGACGAGACAAAAAACGGGCGAACGCGCGCAACTGTCCGAGAACGGCACAGAAAACGCCCGTTGGCGGCCTAGCGGCACGAACTTGCGACCCGATGTTTACGCCGCCGCCTCAAGCCAATGCAGGCTGAAGAGCCCCTTCGGATCTTTCCAACATCTGGCAGGACGGAAACCAGCTTCGCTGGCGAGGCGCTGAAAGTCCGCCACGGAGTATTTGCGGGAACTCTCCGTATGGATGGTCTCGCCTTCCTCGAACGGAATCTCGTGCCCGAGAACGGACACGGTCTGGGCTTCACGGCTCATCAAGTGCATCTCGATGCGCTTGGCCGCGGGATTGTAGAATGCGTAATGGGCGAATGCGCCGATTTCGAAGTCGGAGCGCAACTCCCGGTTGGCGCGATGCAGCACATTGATGTTGAACGCGGCCGTGACACCGGCCGCATCATTGTATGCGGCGTGCAGGACAGATGGCGACTTCACCAAGTCAACGCCGATCAGCAATCCGCCACCGGACAGCAAGGCCCTGGCGTGACGGAGGAAGGCGAGCGCCTCGCCCTGCGCCAGATTTCCTATGGTGGAGCCCGCGAAAAAACCAATGCGGCGCTCATCGTTTCCGATCACGGGGAGCGCCATGCCCTTGGTGAAATCCGCCGTCACCGGATGGATGGACAAATCGGGCCTGGACACCCGCAACTTGGCCGCCATCGCGCGCAGGAATTCACCGGAGATGTCGATCGGCACATAGGCCCGCGGCCTTTCAAACGCCGACAACAGGCATTCCACCTTGCGAAGAGCGCCGGCGCCGAACTCCACCAGGGTAACATCGGCGCCGACGATGGCGGCAATCTCGGCGCTGCAGTCCTGCAGGAGCGACGTTTCGACTCGCGCCGGATAATACTCCGGCAAGTCGCAGATCTGATCGAACAGCTCCGATCCTCTCTCGTCATAGAGATGCTTCGCGGGAATGGATTTCTGCTTCTGGGAAAGGCCCGCGAGCAGATCGCGCGCGAATTCCGAGTGTCGTGGCAAATTGGATTGGGCGCGCAGAAGTTCAGGGTGACTCATATGTCCTCCGCAAGTCGGATGCTGCTGAATTGCCAGCGCGTGGCCGGCGCGAAGAAATTACGGTAGGTAGTACGGATATGTTTCGGTGGTGTGACGCAGGAACCACCACGCAACGCCAGCTGTCCCACCATGAACTTGCCGTTGTATTCCACGGCTGCACCATCGAACGGCCGGAAACCGGGATACGGATCATAGGACGATCGCGTCCATTCCCAGGCATCTCCGAACAGCTGCTGGCGGCTGCCGCGATTGGCGGGCCGAGGCAACAGACAATCGATTTCGAGGAAATGCCCGGCGACCGGAAGACCGGTGGCGGCGACTTCCCACTCGAATTCCGTCGGCAGACGTTTCCTGGCCCAGGCCGCATAAGCCGCGGCCTCATAGAAGCTGACGTGCAACACCGGCTCCGCCGGATTGCGCCGCCGAACACCGTGAAGCGTGAAAGCCGTTCCGTCGTCCAGCCAGTAGAGCGGCGCGCGCCAACCTTCGGCTTGCGATAAGTCCCAGCCATCGGAAAGCCAGAGTTCCGGGCGGTCGTAACCGCCGTCGTCGATAAATTCCTGGTATTCCCCGCACGTCACCAGACGCGAAGCCAGACGGAAGGGATGCACGGTCCGTTTGTGCCGCGGACGCTCATTGTCGAAGGAGAAGCCTTCACCGTCGTGGCCGATCTCCACCTCTCCGCCGCGGAATTCCCACCATTCGAGCGCGGGAGCCCGCCCCGCCATGACCGGCAATGCCGGACAATAGGCCGGGTGAATCGGGTTCTTCCAGAAGGCATGTTTGATATCGGTCAGCATCAACTCCTGATGCTGCTGCTCATGATGGAGGCAGAGTTCGACCGCTGAGGCAAACGTCTCGTCCTGCAGGCCGGCTATCGCCGCGTCCACATGGACGCGATAGGCAAGCACGTCCTGCAAACTCGGACGCGTGACAAGCCCTCGCTCGGCTCGCCGCATGGGTGAGCCCAGGCCCAGATAATAGGAATTGAACAAGCCATCGAAGCGCGCATCGAACAGCCGATACCGCGGCATCTGCCGCAACACCATCCGTTCCACAAACCATGTGGTATGCGCCAGATGCCACTTTGTCGGACTGGCCTCGGTCATCGACTGGACGCACTGGTCCTCCGGCGACAGCGGCCGCGCAATCGCCTCACTGAGGGCCCGGACCCGCGCATACTTGCGCAGCAAAGTGGCCTGATCGAGCCGCCCCGTCCTTTCTTCCGTAGAAAGCATCAACTCCCCGTTCGCACATCGCCCAATATGACCAAAACGATCCGTATCGCAAATCATTTCGGTCCAGAGACAGCGAGGCCGATCACACCGTTCCATCGTCGCAAGAGCTCTGCGACGGTTGGTCTAGAACAGAAGGATTCATCCACACAATAATTGTCTCTCCTGACGGTGATGTCAGCCGGCGCGCCGCATTCAAGATCGCGATATCAGGAGCCATCCGCTTCAACACCGTCCTCAAAACGCCTCACATCCGCTATGAACAGAGCGCCGCCATCCGGTCGCGTATATCCCTTCCGTTAAGTCACCGACGTGCTCCGCCAAACCTCGCTTGCGCAACAGGCTCGCGGACATCCCGATCGTCAAGCCCGATTCGAATTGCCGCCAGATTGAATCTAAAGCGGTAAATACCGACTTCGCATGATGACCAGCTGTATCTGTAGATCTCCGTTCTTTCAAACATCGACCGCATGACTGGAACGGACACCAACCACGCAATCGCCGGCTTCAGGCCGACAAGGCGGAGTTGACGGGCTCGTCCACCGGACCAACGCCCATCGTGCGATCAGGAAGGACCTCTTCGGGATCGCGGTAGCCGGCAAGATCGGCGAGCAGCTCCGGCTCCAGCAGAGTCACCGAAGCACGCTCCGTGCGTATGTAGTTCTTCCGCTTCAACAGCGTGAACGTTCTGTTGATATGCACCGCGCTCAATCCGAGTCCGTCAGCCAGCGCTTCTTGCGTCAGAGGTAGATGGAATGCATTGCCTTCAGTCAGCCCGGTTCGCCTCAGCCGGGAATGGAATTCCAGAAGCAGATGCGCCACGCGCTCCCAGGCCTTCTGCCGACCGATACGGGTGATCTGCGACAGCAGGTAGAACTCCTCGTTGATCCGTATGCGGCGGCAGATGGCCGTCAGATCCGGGTATTCGCCCGGGCGCTCCAGCACCAGCGACCGCAAGCCGCTGATATCGATCGTCATCAACCGCGTCAGAGAGGCATAACTGGCCAGGGCGACAGGTTCCACCTCCGTCGAGAAACCAACAATGTCGCCGGGAAGATAGTAATTGAGGATCTGGCGTCTTCCGTCTCTCAGGTAACGCACCCGGCACGCCCAGCCTGAACGAATAAGGCGAGGCCGGCCAAGCACCTCGCCTTCCAGAACCAGTCTTACGTTGGGCCGGTGCGTGCGTGCCGCACCGAGGTGACGTACAAGGATTGACGACTCACCTTTCGATAGGCTGATGCCACCAATGGTGAGAACGCCGCCCAGCGCGGCGGGCGGATACCGATCCAAACCTGCGTCCATTCTCTCCCGCCGACAATCTGTCGGTGTTTCCAGCGGATAATCCCGTAAACGTCCGAATGTTCCCACCCGAGTAGAGATTTTGTCTGCGGCATGATCAGCTCAGACGGTGCTGCCAACCACCGACAAGATCGCTCACCTGGAAGTGCGATCAAGAACCCAGCCGATCGCCGCGCCGGCAACGAATGCGGCCAGCACGGATGTCATCGGGCGCTCTCCCACATTGCGCTCAACGCTCTCGTAGGAGTGCGAGCTTGTCCGCGAGAGTGTGTCCCAGATGTCCGAGACCGTGCCCTCGATGCGCCGCAGGGTTCCGTTGACCGTCTCGTTTGCCCGGTTCTGCATTTCCCCCGCCAACGCCGCAGCGTCATTTCTCAAGTTCCTTGCATCCTGCACGACGGCCTCGCCTTCCCGTATTGCACCATTTCCCTGATTGTCCATCGAACTGACCTCTTATGCGCAATGCTCCATAACTGCCGCCGGCAGACATAGTTCCAGCGTCTTATCAGACCGCCAGCTCCACCCGACTGCCTGCGTCTGCTTGGGGACCTTCATGCGGTCACCGGGAACGTCTTGCAGGCTTGACCGCGTTCGGGTGTCCAATGTTTGAGTCCCGGCCTGCCGTCTTGCGGGGCCCCAAGCGGTGGACGCCGCTCCGCATGTTGCCGCTAAGGCATCAACAATGATGCGCATGACAGCGGCTTTGTCTTCGAACATCGCAGCGCCAATAACGAGCGGTTGATCGTTGCAAGCAATATGGCTGGAGACAGCGCTGTGCAGGCGCCGCTTTTGCTGGCGGTTGGCGAGAGCTTGTGAACCCCAATTCCGACCTTTACGGTAGCGGCAACCTCGGGAATGCCGAACACGTTCTTACTGAGTCGGTACCGGCCAACGGTTATGGGCAGTCGCTTGCGTTGACCTTACCGCCGCTGGCTACGATCATCCTGAGTTACGGAGGTTGAACACTCGATGTCATTCACGCTCGGGCGGCTTGAACCGGGCACCCCCGGTCCGTTGGGCGCCACATGGGACGGACTCGGCGTAAATTTCGCCGTCTTCTCCGCGAATGCCACTAAGATCGAATTGTGCGTCTACAGCGGCGCCCACCGCGAAACCGCCAGATATGTCCTACCGGAATACACCGACCAAGTCTGGCACGGCTATCTGCCGGGGGCCGGTCCCGGCCTGATCTACGGCTACCGCGCACACGGGCCATACAAGCCGGAACACGGCCATCGCTTCAATCCCCACAAGCTGTTGCTCGACCCTTATGCCAAAGGGTTGCACGGCGCGGTGCGCTGGAGCGACGTCTTGTTCGGCTACCGGATGCATTCGCCGCGCACCGACCTCAGTCTCGACCGGCGTGACAGCGCACCGGCCATGATCAAAGCAGTCGTCACGTCGGAGGATTATCCCTGGGGCGACGACAGGCCTCCCAACACACCGTGGGCCGACACAATTATCTATGAAGCCCATGTCAAGGGCTTAACGAAGCTGTTCGAAGGCGTTCCGGAGCATCTGCGTGGGACCTATGCGGCTTTGGCGCACCCCGCCGTCATTGGCCACCTCCAGCGTCTTGGGGTCACCGCCATCGAGCTCCTCCCTGTGCACGCCTTCCTCCAGGATCGCCACCTGCTCGACAGGGGGCTGAGGAACTACTGGGGATACAATACGCTGAGTTTCTTCGTGCCCGAGCCCGGTTATATGAGCGGGCACAACACGCATGAGCTGCGGACCGCTATCCGCCAGCTCCACCGCGCCGGGATCGAAGTGATCCTTGATGTGGTCTACAACCACACCTGCGAAGGCAGCGAACTTGGCCCGACGCTTTCATGGCGCGGCCTCGACAATTCCAGCTACTACCGCCTGCTCGACAACAACCGCCGCCATACCATCAACGACACCGGCACCGGCAATATGCTGGATCTCGCCAGTCCGCGCGCCCTTCAGATGGTGATGGACTCGCTGCGCCATTTCGTTCAGTCCTATCACGTCGACGGTTTCCGGTTTGACCTTGGCGTCACACTCGGCCGCGAGCACAGCGGATTTGATCCCAACAGCGGTTTCTTCGATGCCATCCGGCAGGACCCGGTTCTGAACAAGGTGAAGCTGATCTCGGAGCCGTGGGATATCGGACCAGGCGGCTACCAGCTCGGCAATCATCCACCGCCGTTTGCCGAATGGAACGACCGCTACCGTGACACACTGCGGCGCTACTGGCGCGGAGACAGCGGTCAGCGCCCGGAACTCGCGCGACGCATTTCAGGCTCCGCGGACATCTTCCATGGCCGTCGCCCGACCAATTCGATCAACTACATCGCCAGCCATGACGGCGCTCCGCTGGAAGACTTGGTGACATACGAAGGCAAGCACAACGAAGCCAACGGCGAGGAGAACCGCGACGGGGCTTCGGACAACCTCTCGTGCCATTGGGGCACCGAAGGCCCAAGCAGCGGCAAGATGATCATCGCCCTCCGTGAGAGGGTAAAACGTTCCATGCTGCTCAGCCTGTTCGCTTCGCTGGGCACGCCGATGCTGCTCGCCGGCGACGAGTTCGGCAACAGCCAGCAGGGCAACAACAACGCCTATTGCCAGGACAACGAGATATCCTGGCTCGACTGGAATCTCATGAAGAGCGAGCGCGGGATCGCGCAGGCCAAATTCACCGCGCGCGTCATCGCACTCAGAAAGCGATATGCCGCGATACACGGCCCCAAGTTCCTGTTTGGCGAGGAGGTCAGCCCCGGGGTCAAGAACCTCGACTGGCTTGATGAGCGCGGCAATGCGCTGTCCGAGGAGGATTGGGCAAATGGCGAAGCGCACGCCCTGGTGATGCGGCGGGCGCTGTGGAACGGCGACGGCAAGATCGAGGTGCTTTCACTCCTGCTCAACGGCTCCGAGAAGGCCATCGAATTCGTCCTGCCATCAAACTGGCTCTGGCAGCTGCTGATCGACAGCGCCCACCCAGAGCGCAAGTCGGCTTCGTACAAAGGGGCCACGTATGTCGTGGGAGATCGCGGCGCGGCGCTGTTCTCGGCCCTGGTAGAGCCGCCGCAATGACGGATTTCTCCTGGGGACCGCGCCGCTTCGCGGATGGCACGCGTTTTCGCCTTTGGGCTCCTGCCGCGCAGCAGGTTGAAATCGAATTCGCCGATGCCGACCCGGTTCTTATGAGGCGCCAAGAAGGCGGGTGGTGGCAGGCGGATTGCAACGCTCTGCCGGGCACGCATTATCGCTTTCGCATTGGTGATCTCTCGGTTCCGGATCCGGCCTCGCGCCGGCAGTCGGGCGATGTTCACGGCTGGAGTATTGTCGAGCACGACAATTATGAATGGCGGAGAGCGGACTGGAAGCCCCGCCCTTGGGAAGAAAGCGTTCTGTACGAACTCCACCCCGGCCTGTTGGGCGGCTTCCGTGGCATCGTCGAACGGCTCGACAAGCTCGCCCAACTCGGCATCACCGCCATCGAGCTGATGCCGATCAACGATTTTTCGGGTGAGCGCAACTGGGGCTATGACGGCGTCCTGCCTTATGCTCCCGACGAATCCTACGGCTCGCCGGATGACCTCAGATACCTCATCGACGAGGCGCATGGCCGCGGCCTGATGGTCTTCCTCGACGTCGTCTACAATCACTTCGGCCCCGACGGGAATTATCTCGGCGTATATGCCCCGCAGTTCTTCCGTAGTGACCGCAAGACGCCATGGGGGGGCGCCATCGATTTCCGCCAGCCGGCGGTGCAGCACTTCTTCATCGACAATGCGCTCTATTGGCTCGCTGAATTCCGCTTCGACGGTCTGCGCTTCGATGCTGTCCATGCCATTCGCGACACGGCATTCCTGCAGCAGATGGGGCATGCCGTGCGGGCACGCTTTCCCGATCGGCATCTGATGCTGGAAAATGAGGATAACGATGCGCCGCTTCTGGGCATTTATACGGCACAGTGGAATGACGATTTCCACAACCTTCTGCACGTCATGCTGACCGGTGAGACGAACGGCTACTACGCCGACTTCTCGGACGATCAAACCGGCAAGCTGGCCCGCATCCTGCGAGAGGGTTTCGCCTTCCAGGGCGAATATGCCGCCCATATCGGGCGCGAGCGTGGCCGCCCGAGCGCCGATTTGCCGGCGACCGCCTTCGTTTCATTCCTGCAGAATCATGATCAAGTCGGCAACCGCGCGCTGGGCGAACGGCTGATCGCGCTTTGCGATGAGCGCGCCTTGAAGGCCGCGGTAGCCCTTCAGCTGCTTTGTCCGCAAATCCCCATGCTGTTCATGGGCGAAGAGCAGGGCGCCCGCGAACCATTCCTGTTCTTTACCGACCATCGCGCCCCCAAACTCGCGCAGGCCGTGCGCGACGGGCGTGCGGCGGAATTCGCCAAATTCCCCGAATTCGCCTCCGGCAAGGTGAAAATTCCCGATCCGAACGCGCCTTCAACCTTCGAGCAGTGCCGCCCCAACAGCGATGACGCGCAATGGCAGACCTTCTATAAGGATTTGATGGGCCTTCGACGACATCACATCATTCCCCGCCTCAGCGGCGCATCCGGACTGGAAAGCCGTGTCATCGGATCGAAAGCCGTGGCCGCTTGCTGGCGGATGGCGGACAAATCAAAATTGACGATTGCGATCAACCTTTCGGACCAGGCAGTCACAGCAGTGCTTCCCCGCTCGCGGCCCTTCTTCGGGACGCCCCAAGCCGACAGCCTGCCCGGCTTCACAACGGTCGCCTGGATCGAACCATCATGAAGCCTCGAGGCACCTATCGCGTTCAATTCCATCGCACCTTCACCTTCTCCGACGCATTGAAGCTGGTGTCCTACTTCGCCAAGCTCGGCATCAGCCATCTGTATTCTTCGCCGGTCTTGATGGCGCGTGCCGGTTCCACGCACGGCTATGACGTGGTCGATCATGGCCGGGTCAATCCCGAGTTGGGCGGAGAAGAGGGATTCCGCGCTCTGGCGACGGAGCTGCGCAGCCAAGGCATCGGCATCATCCTCGACATCGTCCCCAATCACATGGCGGTCGGGGGCGGCGACAATCCCTACTGGCTCGACGTCTTGGAGAAAGGCCGCGACAGCATCTTTGCCAACCTTTTCGACATCGATTGGGAGCCGGCGCACGCCAATCTGCGCGACAAGATCCTGGTTCCGCTGCTGGGCAAGCCGGTTGGCGACTGCATCAAAGACGGCGAGATCTCGCTGTTGTGGGACGAGCGCCTGGGCAAGTTCGCCTTTGCCTATGCCGAACACCGCTTCCCCTTGCGCAAGGAAGACTACGATCTGGTCACCGGCGATGCGCCCATGCCGGCCGAGGCGGATTTGGCACGAT
>JBJKRM010000157.1:0-8549 GCA_046704685.1 Rhizomicrobium sp. | reverse complement strand
CAGCGATGCTACCGACCCACCACATCCATTTCTTGATGCGCTTCTTTGGCTTGGCGGTCGCCAGGCCAAGCCGTTCGGCGAGTTCGGAGCCCGACATCGGCCCCTGCGTATGTTCGTTCAAGCCACCCTCCCGGTGTAGCGCCCAGCAGACATAGGTGCCGAGAGGTTGTACTTTAAGCCCTGAGTTCCACTTTTTTGCGGCACCGCGGCGCTTCGCCCTGATGCGGCAAGGGGTTGGCGCACCGCCTCCAGGGGAATTCCTGTAGGCGATCCAAGGCCTTTTACGCTTTGTTACGCAAATTCCAGCATAGCTGTCAGTCGGGTAGAATTTTTACGCGAAAAGGCGATTTCCGCTACGTCGGTACAACCAGGATGGGGACAACGGCTGCTTTTCGGGGACGGAAGGAGGTCCGGAGCTTCAAGCACATCCGGCGCTCCAATTCCGGCCGCATCCTGAACCTGATCGGCCTGGGCAGGGGCACGAAACAGGAAAACCCTTCCGCCCGCCTGTTTTTCACCAACACCCTGAACGAAACCATCCTGACCAAGCACAATGTCCGGGAAAACGAACGCGATCTGTTCGCCAAGCCCGTCAAGGTGGCAACCAAGATCTTCATTCCCTTCGATCCCGGCAATCTGGATGTCGGGGGGCGTTCGTTCTTCATTGAGGAGATCCACTGCAAGGATCATCTGCGCGCGCTGCTGCATGTGGAGTGGGCCAGTCTGGATCCGCACGTCCAGCACGACATCCGGGTGCTGCAGGCGCTGAGCCATTCACCGACACTGGATCCGTTCATCGTGACCGAATGCTTGCGCTCGGAAGGCATTCGCATCGATCCCACCTTCTTTGCCGACAGCTACGCGCCGGTCAGAAAAGCCTCCGAGGAAGTGTTTGAAGTGTTCCGGCCGCTATTGGAAAAGGCGCTCGGAAAGGTGGCTTCGGCGGAGCAGATGGCGCGCTTTGTCGACCAGGTGTGGAACGTGACCACGGCGAGCACCGAAAACCCGTTCCTGGAAGCGTTGCAGATTCCGCGCTCGCAATGGGCCAGCGTGATCTTCGCCTGGAAATCGCTGATTTATTACGATCTGATGTCCCGCGACACCGGCGACAAGCTGGACAAGGTCATGCAGATTCTTAAGGGCACGACGCCCCGGCCGCGCCCGTCCAGCGCCATTGCCGCGCAGATCGTGGTGCGCAAGCGGGAACTGGCGCACCATCTCTATCGGCTTCATGACGGGTCTACCGGCTACATCCGCCAGACACTGCAGCGCGTGGCCGACGCCATCCTTCAGGAGACCGGCGCCATGGCGCTGTCGAAGTCGTTGCAGGCAATGGCCGAAAACATCACCAGCGTCGGCATGAACGTCGTGCTGTTCGAGCAGGTGACGTCCTATTTCCTCTACTTGTATCCCAAGCCCAGCAAAGGCGTGCTCGAGCCCGAAGAACTCGACAACGAACTCGCCAACCTAATCGAGATCGTGCAGCTGCAGGACAGCAGCATCTAAAGCGCGTAGCTCGACAGCAATAGACTGGTTTCCGAGGCCGAGACGCCGCTGATCTGGCGGATGCGGTGCAGCACGCGGTCGAAGGCCTCCAGCGTGTCGGTGTTGAGTTCCAGGATCATGTCCCAGCGGCCGTTGGTGGTGTGGGCCGCCGTCACTTCGGGATAGCCGCGCAGCTGCTTCAGGATCGGGTCCGAGCGCTCGCCTTCCACCTGGATCATCATGATGGCGCGGATGCGCCCGGCGTCCGCGTCCGGGCGTGCCCGCAAGGTGAAGCCCTGGATGATGCCGCGCTCGATCAGCCGGTCGATGCGGTTCTGGATGGTGCCCCGCGAGACACCCAGGCCTTTGGCCAGCGCGGCGACGGGCAGCCGGGCATTGGCACGCAACAAGGCGATCAGCTGGCGGTCGGTGTCGTCCATCGTCCTGACGAATTGCCATGTATCATTGTCATTATGTCAGAATATCCGCCAAAAATGAACATCGTGCTGGCTTTTTGTTAGCGCGCGCGGGGCGCATCCTTTGCGGGAACAAAGAATCGGGACCGATATGGCCGCCAAACCCACCCTTCTGATGGTCGATGTCTCCCATTTCGAGGTGTCCTACGTGATCAATCCCTGGATGAAGCCAGGGGCGTGGAGCGAGGACCCGGAAGGGCACTACCGTGAGGCCCAGACGGCCTCGGCCGCCCTGCACGAGGCGCTGGCCCAGGCAGGGGCCCAGGTGATGATGACCCCCGGCGCGGCCGGCCTTCCCGACATGGTGTTTCCGGCCAATGCCGCCGTGGTGCTGGACCGCAAGGCGATCGTCGCCCGCTTCAAATGCCAGGAGCGCCGCGGCGAGGAGCCGCTGTTCCTCAAGCTGTTCCAGTCGCTCAAGGCCCGCGGCCTGCTCGACGTGGTGGAGCAGTACCCCGAAGGCATTTTCCAGGAAGGCGCCGGTGACGCCCTCTGGGACGACAAGCGTCAGCAGCTCTGGGCCGGCTATGGCCAGCGTTCCGCGCGCGAGTCCCTCAAGGTCACCGAGACCTTCTTCAACGTGCCGGTCGTGCCGCTGGAGCTCGTCTCGCCGCGCTTCTATCACCTCGATACCTGCTTCCTGGTGCTGTCGGGCGGCGAGGTCGTCTACTACCCGCCTGCCTTCTCGGAGGAGGGCAGGGCCACCATCCGTTCCCTGGCCGGCAAGGACAATGTCATCGAGGCCGGCGACGAGGACGCGACAGGTTTCTGCGTCAATGCCGTGAACTTTGGCCGCGAGATCGTCATGGCCCGGCCGCAGGACGGGTTGCGCGCCAAGCTCAAGGAACGTGGCTACAACGTCACCGCCGTCGATCTCGATCCCTTCATCCTGTCGGGTGGCGGGGCCTATTGCATGACGCTGCGGCTCGACCGGCAGAGTACGGCGGCACGCAAGGCTGCGGCGGCCGAATAAAGGGACTGCTTATCCCTGGGAGGATAAGATGGACTTGGTGAAATCTGCTCCGCGTTCGGAGCGCCCGTTGCTTTCCACGAAGGCCTATATCGATCTCGAGGAGGCCTACGGCGCCTCAAACTACAAGCCGCTCGACGTCGTCCTGACGCGCGGGGAGGGCGTTTATGTCTGGGACGTCGAAGGCAAGCGCTATCTCGACTGCCTGTCGTCCTACTCGGCCGTCAATCAAGGCCATTGCCATCCCAAGATCCTGGCGGCGCTGTCCGAACAGGCGGCGCGGCTGTCGATCACCTCGCGGGCGTTCCGCAACGACCAGCTTGGCCTGTTCTATGAAGAGCTCTGTGCCCTGACCCATTCGCACAAGGTTCTGCCGATGAATTCGGGAGCCGAGGCGGTGGAGACGGCGCTCAAGATCTGCCGCAAATGGGGCTATGAGGTGAAAGGCGTCCCGGCCGGCAAAGCCGAGATCATCGTCGCCTCGGAGAATTTCCACGGCCGCACTCTGGCGATCGTCGGCTTCTCGACCGATCCCAATTCACGCCAGGGCTTCGGCCCCTTCGCGCCGGGCTTCAAGGTCGTCCCCTATGGCGATGCCGAGGCGCTGGAGCGGGTCATCACGGACAACACGGTGGCCGTGCTGGTCGAACCGATACAAGGCGAGGCCGGGGTCATCATTCCGCCGCCGGGCTACCTCAAGAAGGTGCGGGCGCTGTGCACCGAGAAGCGGGTGATCCTGATCCTGGACGAGATCCAGACCGGCCTTGGCCGCACCGGCAAGCTCTTGGCCGAGGAGCATGAGGGTGTCGAAGCCGATCTCTCACTGATCGGCAAGGCGCTGTCGGGCGGTTTCTATCCGGTCTCCGCCGTGCTCTCCAACCGCGAAGTGATGGACGTCCTGCACCCGGGCGAACATGGCTCCACCTTCGGCGGCAACCCGCTGGCCTGTGCCGTGGCGCGGGCGGCCATCCGGGTGCTGACCGAAGAGGACATGATCGGCAATTCGGCGCGCATGGGCGAGTATCTGCTTGCCGCCTTGCGCGACATCCCCTCGAATCTCATCAAGGAGATTCGCGGCCGCGGCCTGATGGTGGCGGTCGAGCTGATGCCGGACGCCGGCGGTGCCCGCCGCTTCTGCGAGGCGCTGGCGCGCCGCGGCATCCTCTGCAAGGAAACCCACGACAATACGTTGCGCATCATGCCACCGCTGATCATCACCCGCGAGCAGATCGACGAGGCGATGCCGCACTTCCGCGCCGTGCTGTCGGGCGAAGCGTGAGGGCCGGCGCTCCCGATGGGAGCGCCGCTGTCTTCAGGCCTTCTTCTTCCGGCGGCGGACCAGCCCCAGGCCGGCCAGGCCGGCGCCGAACAGCGACAGGCTGAGCGGCTCGGGAACGAAGCTGACCGCGGAGGCATTGCTGAAGGTCAAGCCGCTGAACAGGGCGTTATCGCCGCTGTGGACCTGTGACACTTTAAAGGAGGCGATCGTTTCGCTGGCAAAGCTGACTGGCAGCGTGAACTCGCGCACGTCGAAGCGCTGGCCGATGCCGTTGTTGAACCACTCCGTCGTGGTGGCGGCAATGGTGTTGGTGAAGAAGTTCGAATTGTAGTCGCGGGTGTCGACGCCGCCGATTGACTGGTAGGTCACCGAGTCGCCATTGGTGGCCATGATGGTGATGTCGTATTCATCGGCACCTGGCGTGCCGTAATAATTGTTCAGCAGGGCATAGAACGAGGCCTGCCCCGAGATGCTCATGCCGGTGAGGTCGACGGTGACGGAATCACCAATCACGCCGTTCGACAACCAAGTGCCTTCCACGCCGCTTTTCGAGGGATATTGCGCGATGAAAAAGGGAATATTCGTCCCCTGGTTGCCCATGCTCGTACCCGTTGGGTAAGTGGCCGGGTTGATCGAGACGTTTCCGTTGACATAGGACGACAAATCGACCGTCGTGAAACCCGCCTGGGCCGAGGTGGCGACGGCAAGCAGCGCAGCGGCAGCAAAAATCGGAAAACGCATTGGAGGCCTTCCTCGTTGATCCACAGTGAAGAAAGCAAGCGGTGTGCCAATCGACTAACGATCTGAAATTCCTTGATGGGCGCATCGCCTGAGATCAGCGCGTGTAAAGGATGGCGACACTTTAAGGTGGTTTACGGCCGTATAGTATTTCGTGACTCCATGTGACCGTTTTTAAAATGTCATCGAGGCGGCTTCTTCGCCGCTATCCCGAGATCGCCTCCGTTTGTTTGGCAAGCTTGGTGAGCAGGCGTTCGAACAGCTTGCGCTCGGTCGCCGTCAAGGTGGAGAGAAACCGCTCCTCCAATTGCAGCGCCAGCGGCACGATCTGATCATAGACCGTGCGGCCCTTCGCCGTGAGCGCGAGATGGCCGACGCGGGCGTCATCGTCGTCGGGCGTGCGTTCCAGCCGGCCTGCCGCGATCAGCGAAGCCACGGCGCGACTGACCTGCACCTTGTCCATAGCGGTGCGCAGCGCCACTTCGCGCGCCGACAGGCCCGGCGTCTCGCCGAGAACGGCCATGACGCGCCACTCCGGAATGGAGAGGCCGAAGCGCTCCGAGTAACGCCGGGCGATGGCCGAGCTGACCTGGTTGGTGAGCACCGAAAGGCGGTAGGGAATGAAACGGTCGAGGATCAGCCGTTTGCTCATTCCGCGTCCGGCTGGTTCTGCGGCTGGGCCTCGATGAAGGCGGCAAGCTGATTGGCCGCCTGTTCGATGCGCAGCAGTTTGGGGAACTGCGAGACGTCGAGTTCGACGCGGCGGGCATTGAACAGCTGCGGGATGAGGCAGATGTCGGCAATGCTCGGCGTGTGGTTGACGCAGAAGCGGCCGTCGCCGACCAGCTGTTCGACGGCGGCAAGCCCGAGCTGGATCCAATGGCGCATCCAGTCTGCCAATGCCCCATCGTCGACATGCAGGCTGTCGGTGAGATATTCGCGGACGCGCAAATTGCCGAGCGGGTGAACCTCACAGGCGATGGCATAGGCGATCTGGCGGGCGCGGGCGCGGTCGAGCGGATTGGGCGGCAGCAGCGCCGGCTGCGGGGCGATCTCGTCGAGATATTCCATGATCGCCAGCGACTGGCCGATGGCGTGGCCGTTGTGCAGCAAGAGCGGGATGGTGCCTTGCGGGTTGAGGGCAAGATACTCGGCGGACCGTTGGTCGTGCTTGAGCAGGTGCACGAAGCGCTGTTCCGGTTTCAGGCCCTTGAGGGCGAGCGCGATGCGCACGCGATAGGCCGCCGAGGATCGGAAGTAGCTGTAGAGGATCAGATCCTTGCTAAGCGCTGCGGTATGGCCAGACATTCTGGTCGATCGCCCCGAAGATGGAGCGCCCCTCCTGGTCGTTCATCTCGATCCTAACGCGGTCGCCGAATTTCAGGAACGGCGTCTTCGGCGCGCCGGTTTCGAGAGTTTCCAGCATGCGCCGCTCGGCGATGCAACAGGAGCCGGCGGTGCGGTTCTTGTTGGAGACCGTGCCGGAGCCGATGATGCTCCCCGCGCTGAGGCAGCGGGTCTTGGCGGCGTGAGCAATGAGATCGGCGAAGGAGAAGGTCATGTCCTCGCCGGCATCGGGGGCGCCGAAGCGTTTGTTGTTGAGATCAACGGCGAGCGGCCGATGCACCTTGGCGCCGTGCCAAGCCTCGCCCAATTCGTCCGGCGTCACGGCGACGGGCGAGAAAGCGGTGGCCGGTTTGGACTGGAAGAAGCCGAAGCCCTTGGCCAACTCACCCGGGATGAGGTTGCGAAGACTCACATCATTGACCAGCATCAAGAGGCGGATGTGCTGCACCGCCTCGGCGGCTGGGCAGGCCATCGGTACATCGCCGGTGATCACCGCCACTTCACCTTCGAAATCGATGCCGTGCGCTTCGTCGATCGCCACGATCGGATCGCAAGGTCCGATGAAGGAGTCGGAGCCGCCCTGGTACATCAGGGGATCGGTCCAGAACGACTTCGGCATCTCGGCGCCGCGCGCGTTGCGCACCAGCTCGACATGGGTGACATAGGCCGAACCGTCGGCCCATTGCAGGGCGCGTGGAATCGGCGCGGCGCAGGCCACCGGATCGAACGGCAGCACGCCGCCGGCGGTGCCGTCGTTGAGGTGATCGGAGATGGCTTGCAGGCGCGGGGCGGCGTCATCCCAGCGGTCGAGTGCTTCTTGCAGGCGATGGGCGACATGGGGCACCGGCACGCAGCGCGTCAGGTCGCGCGACACCACCACCAGCGATCCGTCACGGCCGGATTTGAGCGAGGCGAGCTTCACTTGCGCCTCCAGCTGTCGACATAAGCGGAGTCCTCCACCGCTTCGGCGGCCGCATGCATATCGAGCGGCGTGCGCGCATCGATCATCACCGCCACTTCGTCGGTCATGCTACGTGCCGCCTTGGCGCCCGTCCGAAACGCTTTGGGATGCGGCCCGTGGGTGAAGCCGCAGGGATGCCAGGTGATCATGCCGGGGTGAATGTTGTCGCGGCTGAAGAACTCGCCGGCATGATAGAAGATCACCTCGTCGTAATCGTCGTTGGAATGGAAGAACGGCACCTTCAACGCCCCGGGATCGCTTTCCAAGGGGCGCGGCACGAAGGTGCAGACCACGAAGTGGTCCGAGACCAAGGTGGCGTGCACCGAGGGCGGGATGTGGTAGCGGTGGCTCATCACCGGCCGGATGTCGCGCCAGTTCAGCTTGACCGGACAGAGATTGCCTTTCCAGCCCACTGCATCCAGCGGATTGAAAGGATAGCGGAGGATGGAGAGCGCGTCGCGCCGCTTCACCGCCACCGTCCAGGGCCGCTCATCCGATTGGGCGCGGAAGGCATCGTCCAGCTTCGGCGTCTCCAGCACGGCGGGATCGAACACCGCGTGCGGTCCCAGCATGCCGCGATCCGGCAGCATGTAGGCGGCAGCGGTGGATTCGATCAGCAGGATGGTGGTCGGCGATGACGGTTCCAGCCGCCACATGGTGCCGCGCGGCAGCATGATGTAATCGCCTTCGCGGTATGAGAGATGGCCGAAGTCGCAGAACAGACCGCCTTCGCCTTCGTGAACGAAGAGAAGTTCGTCGCCATCGGCATTGCGGGCCAGTGCCGGCATGGCCTCGCCGCAACGCCAGATGCGCAGCTTCACATCGGAATTGGACAACAACAGCGCCGCTTCAAACGGCGACGCCGAGGTTTTTGCCGCCGCCTTGGCATCGAAGGCGCGGGGACGCAGCGGGCCTTCAAACGATGTCCATCCGGTCGGGGCATGGCGGTGATAGATGTGGCTGGCGGGGCCGAAGAAACCGCTGCGGCCGATCTCGCGCTCGAACGTGCCGGCCGGCAGGTCGGCATGGGCCTGACGCGAAGCTTCGCCTTCGACCCGCGGCAGCTCGATCCAATGCTTCATATCAGCACCCCGCGCCGGATCTGGTCGGCCTCGATGGATTCGAACAAGGCGCGGAAATTGCCTTCGCCGAAGCCCTGGTTGCCCTTGCGCTGGATGATCTCGAAGAAGATCGGGCCGATCGCGTTCTGGGTGAATATCTGGAGCAGCAGGCCCTGGTCCTCGGTGGGGGCGCCGTCGATCAGGATGCGGTCGTGCTTCAGCCGCGCCACGT
>JBJKRM010000156.1:0-4680 GCA_046704685.1 Rhizomicrobium sp. | reverse complement strand
CTATGCACCGGAGTATTTCTTCACGTAGAAGCTGGCCGCTTATCTCGCCATCCGGTCGGCATACCATTCGCTGCAGGACGCCGTGACGCCCGGCGATTACAAGCGCGTGGAAGACCTCTTGTGGCAGACGGCGATCGGCCTCGAGCAGGGCGGGCTGCTCACCATGGCCGAGCAACTGCGCCGCTTGCAGCAAACGATGATGCAGATGATGGCGGAGGGCGCGCCGCAATCCGAGATCGACGCCCTGCTGAAGCGCTACCACGATCTGATGCAGCGCTATCTGACGGCCTTGGCGCAGAACGCGCCGCAGGCGGGCGGTCCCCCCGATACCAATGCGAAGGTGCTGGGCCAGCGCGATCTCGAGGACCTGATGAAGGCCATCCAGCAGCTCTATCAGGCCGGTGATCGCGTTCGCGCCGCGCAACTGCTTGCCATGCTGCAGTCGCTGCTGGAGAACGCGCAGGTCGCCAAGGGAAGTGGCGGCGCCGGCGGCAAGTCCGCCTCCGACGAAGCGCTGCGGGGCTTGAGCGATCTGATGGGCAAGCAGCGCATGCTGCTCGACAAGACCTTCCGGCAGAGCAAGGGAACCGGCGATCCCAAGGACGGCGGCGCCAAGGGATTGTCCAACCAGCAAGGCAAGCTGCACGGTGACCTCGGCGCACTGGAGAAGACGTTGGAAGGCAAGAAGTTGCCCGGCCAGAACCATCTCGACAAGGCCGGCCGGCTGATGGACGACGCGCAACAGGCGCTCGGTCTCTCCGACTTCCCGCGTGCCACCACGCTGCAGAAATACGTGCTGGACGAATTGCGCCGGAGCGCCGAGGCCATGGCCAAGGCCGCGCAAGCCGGCAACAAGCAAGGGCAAGGCCAGGATCCCCTGGGACGGGCGACCGGCGGCCAAGGCAGCGCCATGGGCGATGTGCGCATTCCGGACGCCACCGTCTTGCAGCGCGCGCGCGACATCCTGATGGAATTGCGCAAGCGCGCCGGACAGCAGGGCCGCCCCAAGGAAGAGCTCGACTACATCGATAGGCTGCTGAAGCAGTTCTGAGTGAAAGTCCGCCTCGCCCTCTTTGGGGGAGAGGCGGAAGTCTACTCCGCCTTGGCGATATACGGCAGGGCGCGGTCGTTGCCGGAATCGTCCATGCCGTAGCCGACGATGAAGTCGTGCACATCGGTGAACGCGGCATAGTCGGCCTTGGCGATGGCGTCGAGGCGCAGCTTGTCGACCACCACGGCCGAGATCACGTCACTGGCACCGTATTCCAGCACCAGCTCCCTGGCCTTGGCGATGGTGTGACCGCCGTCGAGCACGCCGTCGATCAGCAGCACGTTCTTGCCCCGGAAGTTCTCGTTGGGGCCGATCAGCACCTTGACGCCCTTGCCGGAGGTGCGCCCCGTATAGCTGCGCAGCCAGAGGAACTCGGTCGGAATGGAAATGCCCTCGCAGGCCAGGGCGCGCAACAGATCGGCGGCAAACACATAGGCGCCGACCAGAATCGGCGTCGCCAGATGCGGGACGACCGGACCATGGGCGATGTCGTGCGCCATCGCTTTGACGCGGTCGGCAATTTCTTGTTCGGAATACAGAACGGTCCGGCGCATTACTCCCCAGCTTTCGCAAATCGAACTTCAGCATAGGCCGCCTTTTCGGGCGGGTTCGAAAGCCGGGTGACAAAACGGGTGGTTTGGCCGGGCCGCAGCGTCATCACGTCCGGCGCGAAGGTCCAGTGATAGAGTTCGCGCTTGTCGCTGTCGACCAACCCCACACGTACCTGCGGCACCGGCAGTTCGCGGTCGGTCACATTGGTCAGCGCACCGCTCACCGTCAAGACGCGCTGACCGTCCTGCGGCGCTTCGGAGTACTTGATGCTGTGGATGTCCAGGCCGCTCGCATTCACCTTCATGCCGAGCGTGGAATAGAGCGAGGCCGATTGCGGCCAGACCTCGACAACCTGCCGGCGATAGAATCCTGCCACCAGCCCGATGACGAGCACCAGAACGCCCAGCCCGCCCCATCCGGCGCTCAACAAGACGCGCCGCGGCCAGCGGCGTTGCGCGTCTCCACCGGCTTCCGCGTCGGCGCCGCCACTCTGCGGCTCGTCGTCGCGCGCATAGGCCTGCGCATAAGCATCCGCCTGCGGCTCTTCGGTGCCGATATCGGTTTGCGGCGGTCCGGGCGGCGATTCTGCGTCCTCGGACTCGGCATAGGCGTGCCAAACCTCGCTGCAACGGGCGCAACGGACATTGCGGCCCTGAGGCGGAAATTTCTCAGAGTCGACCTGATAACGCGTTTGACAGGCTGGGCAGGTTAGAATCATACCAGCGTTCCCATTGTCAAAATAGGCGCCAAGAGGGGCTTGCCGCAAGGCGTTGTAACCCGGAAGACTGAAACTCTCGTAACCGGATCGCCCGGAAGCTATGGTCCGCCCCCATGGTTCGCTTCGAAAATGTCGGCATGCGCTACGGCGCCGGCCCGGAAGTCCTGCGTGACGTCACTTTCGTCCTGGAAACAGGCTCGTTTACGTTTCTTACCGGGCTGTCGGGCGCCGGCAAGACAACACTCTTGAAGCTAATTTCCATGGTGGAGCCGCCATCCCGCGGCCTCATCACCTTGTTCGGCCACGATCTGGCGACCGCCAAGCGCTCGGCCCTGCCGCCGTTGCGGCGGCGGCTTGGCGTGGTATTCCAGGATTTTCGTCTGATCGACCACCTGTCGGCCTTCGACAATGTCGCCCTGCCGCTGCGCATCGCCGGGCGTCACGAATCCGAATACACGCGCGACGTGGAGGAGCTACTGGCCTGGGTCGGTCTTGGCGACCGGATGAACGCGGTGCCGGCGACATTGTCGGGCGGCGAACAGCAGCGCGTCGCCATCGCCCGCGCCGTGGTGGCCAAGCCCGATCTGTTGATCGCCGACGAGCCAACCGGAAACGTCGATCCCGAGATCGGCGCCCGCCTCATCCGCCTGTTCGCAGAACTCAACCGGCTCGGCACCACCGTGCTGATCGCCACGCACGACCGCAACCTGGTCGAGAGCACGCGCGCCCGCGAGATGCGGCTGGTCGACGGCAGGCTGGTCGAACTGAGGACGTCACGGCCATGAAGCGGAAGATCATGCCGGCGGCCAAAGGGACCGGCCCGCTCGATGTGGTGATCGCCGTGATGGCTTTCCTCGCCGCTCTGGCGCTCGGCGCCTCACTGATTTCGCAACGCGCCGCCATCACCTGGAGCGAAGGGCTGTCCGGCAAGCTCACCGTGCAGGTGCTGCCGCCGGACCATGGCGCTCCTCACAAGGAGATGATGCGCGAAGTGAACGCCGCCCTCGCCGTGCTGCGCGCGACGCCAGGCATCGCCTATGCGGCACCGCTGTCGCAACAGGAGCAGCTTGCCCTCGTCAAACCATGGCTCGGGGCCGACAGCCTCATCGCCGACCTGCCACTGCCGCAGCTGATCGACGCGGACCTCGCCCCCGGCTCACAGATCGACATCCCGGCTTTGGCGGCACGATTGAAAGCGGCGGCGCCCGATTCGGTGCTGGACGATCACAGCCACTGGATCAACCGGCTGCGCAATTTGGCGAGCACGCTGGTGTGGTCGGCTTACGGCATACTCTTGCTCATCGCCGTGGCGACCGCAGCGACCGTCTCTTTCGCCACGCGCGCCGGTCTCGATGCCCATCGCGACATGGTCGCCTTGCTGCACCAGATGGGCGCGCAGGCCGGCTTCATCGCCCGCGCCTTCGAATGGCATTATTGCCGTGCCGCTCTTGCCGCGGCCGGAATGGGTGCAGCCTGCGCGGCGCTGGTGTTCCTGGCCGCCGGCGGCCTGGAATCGGTCGGTGTCGAACCGGTTCCGTTCCTGCCGCCATTGGCTTTGGGGCCCATCGAACTGCTCTGGCTGTTGACGGTGCCAGCGGCGGCCGGGCTGATCGCCCTTGGAACGGCGCGGCTTTCCGTTTTGGCGGTGCTGCGAGGAATTCACTAGGAGAGCGGTTTTGACGTTCGCACCCCTGGTGTGAACACTGAAAGCAGATGTCAAATCCGAAGTCCCGCTAGTGTCCCTCCGATTCCGAAATTCGCCAGAGACCGATATCGGCACCGGACGCGAACTTTGGAAGCAAAACGACACCAGAATCATATAGTTGCTAGTGGGCCTTGGATTCCACCATGCGCAAAACTGCCAGATGCAGATGAGATGCGAATGTTGGAATCGGGACACTAGCGGAATCTACGCAGTCATGGGGGCTTCACGACGGTCCGGCGCGGCGGCATTATCGTGCCGCTGGAGTGGAGTGTTTGTTTGCTGAAACGGATCATCATTGTTCTGGTAGGACTTTACGTGGCCGGGTTCGCCGTCTTTGCGACCACGCTGCCGACGACTCCACGCAACCCAGGTCCCGTCGACGGCATCGTTGCATTGACCGGCGGCGGCTCGCGTGTCGACGTCGCCGTGGCGCTGTTCGAAAAAGGCATCGGCAAGCGGCTGCTGATCTCGGGCGTCAATCCGCAGGCCACCAAAGAGGAGCTCAAGAAGCTCGCGCATGGCCGGAAGCGTTTCGAATGCTGCGCCGATCTCGGCTATGCCGCCGAAAACACCTTCGGCAACGCCAAGGAAGCCGCCGCCTGGGCCCGCTTCCATCACTACAAGCGGATCCTCTTGGTCACCTCGCGCTATCAC
>JBJKRM010000155.1:0-5542 GCA_046704685.1 Rhizomicrobium sp. | reverse complement strand
TTCTTGATCAGGGACGCCATGGCGTCGATGGCCAGCACATAACTCTCGGCGCCGAAACCGACGATCAGGCCCGTGGCCACTGGGCTGATGTGCGAATGACGGCGAAACTCTTCGCGGGCAAAGGTGTTGGACAGATGCACTTCCACGATCGGGCAATCCAGAGCACGCAGGGCATCATGCAACGCTACCGAGGTATGGGTGTAGGCCCCGGCATTGATGATGATGCCGGCGGCCGCGGTGCGGGCTTCGTGGATCCACTCCACCAGCTCGCCCTCGTGGTTCGATTGGCGGAAAACCGTCGTCAGGCCGTGTTTTTTGGCCTGGGCAGCCGCCGCCTTGCCGATATCGGCCAGTGTGGTGCGGCCATAAATGTCCGGCTCCCGCGACCCTAAAAGGTTGAGGTTCGGGCCGTTGAGGACATATATCGCCTGGGCCCGGGCTTTCTGGGGCACGGAACTGCTCCGTAACGGGTTCGGATTCGCCTTATAATGGGCAATCGGGGCTGCGCAAACATCAATCGGGAACAGGCTTTATGGCTGTGACAGTGACGATTAATGGGGAAACCCGCCATCTGGGCGGGCCGGTCAGCGTCTCGGTGCTCCTCACCGGAATGGGTCTCGACCCGGCCAAAATCGCTGTGGAGCGGAACCAGGAGGTGGTCCCGCGGTCGAAGTATGAGGACATCACCGTGACCGATGGCGACAAGATCGAGATCGTTCAGTTCATCGGCGGCGGGGAGAGCGGCCCTGTGGATAAACCCCTGATGATTGCAGGGCGCAGCTTCACATCGCGCCTGATCATCGGCACCGGCAAGTACAAATCCTATGCCCTCAACGCTGCCGCGGCCGAAGCCGCCGGGGCCGAGATGGTGACGGTGGCCGTGCGGCGCGTAAACCTGACGGACAGCACACAGGAAAAGCTGGTCGATTTCGTCGATCCCAAGAAATACACCTATCTGCCGAACACCGCCGGCTGCTTCACGGCGGAGGATGCGATCCGCACGCTGCGACTGGCGCGCGAAGCGGGAGGGTGGACTCTCGTTAAACTTGAAGTGCTGGGCGACAAGAAGACCCTTTATCCCAACATGATCGAGACTCTGCGCGCCACCGAGATCCTGCTCCAGGACGGTTTCCAGGTGATGGTCTATTGCAGTGACGATCCCTTGATGGCCAAGCGCCTCGAGGAGATCGGCGCCTGCGCGATCATGCCGCTTGCCGCGCCCATCGGTTCGGGGCTGGGCGTGCAGAATCCGGTTGGCATCCGCATGATCATCGAAGAGGCCAAGGTGCCGGTGATCGTCGATGCCGGTGTCGGCACGGCCTCCGACGCCGCGGTAGCGATGGAACTGGGCTGCGATGCGGTGCTGATGAACACGGCGATCGCCGAAGCCAAGGATCCGGTGATGATGGCAACCGCCATGCGCCACGCCGTGGAGGCGGGCCGTCTGGCTTATCTCGCCGGCCGCATGCCGAAGAAGCGCTACGCCGATGCGTCGAGTCCGCTGGCGGGGCTGATTTAATTCGGGGATAGCTTGAGCTAGCCCGGTATTTCCGGACACTTTTAAGCGGGGATAATATCCCCGAATTAGCCCTTCTTCATCAGCCCCTTCAGGTCCGCGTCGGTGATCTCACCTTCATGCACCTTGCCGTTGATGATGAAGACGGGGGTGCCGCGGAAATTGGCCTCGCGCGCCAGCCGCATGGCGCCAAGCAGCGCCTTGTCGACCGCCGGCGAGTTGATGTCCTTGGCAAGTTTGGGGACGTTGATGCCGACTTTCTCCACGGCCTGCAGCAGGATGTCGTGGTTGATCGCGGTGTCGCCTTCGCTCATCAGGGCGAAATGCAGGGCGAGGAACTTGTCGCCCTGGTAGTGGGCTGCCGCCGAGAAGCGCGCCGCCGTGTTCGAGGCTTGCCCGAAGATGGGGAATTCGATGAAGGCAAAGCGCGTGTCGTTCTTGTGCTTTTCGTAGAACTTCTTCACCTCGGTCGAGGTGTTGCGGCAGTGAGCGCAATTGTAGTCGTAGAATTCCACGAAGGTGTTCTTGGCATTCTTCGGCCCGGTGACATAGGCGATGGCGGGATTGAAGAACGCCTTGTTGCCGAGCTTGTCGACGGCCGCCTGTTCCTGCTGCTGTGCTGCCTGCTGCTGCTGCTGATCCGCCGCCGCCTGCATGTCATAGGCAAGCTGAGGATGGGCCATCAGGTAGGAATGCAGCCTGGCATCGCTCGCCACCGGAACGACCTTGAGCGCGATCAGCGCGAACATTACGACCAGCGATATGACGGCTCCGGCGAGGCCGCCCAGGGCGGCTGTTTTCCATTGTTCCTGCATCTGCACTCAGTCTGTTGAGCGGCCGCGCTTCATTTGAGATTGCGCGATCGTGATGATGTCGTTGGCCCGCTCCCACTCGGAGGATCCCTTGGTCAGTTTCTGCCGGGCGCGCACGGCGAACACGGCGGACTGGGGCAGGGCGCCCACGCTGTAGTAACGCTCGGCGGTGGCGAGATTGGCCATCGGTTCGTTGCCGAGATCACTATAGGCTTGGGCCATCTCATACCAGCCGAACGGATTTTCGCTGTCCTGCTGCAACGCGATTTTCAGGTTCTCGATGGCCTGTCGCTCGATGGCCTTGTGCTCGGTGGCAACCTGCGCCGCCGCCAGGGAGATCCGGAGTTCCGGCGCGTCGGGCAACAGATTGACGCTGGTCTGGTACGGCTCGATGCCTTTCATGGGCTGGCTCATCGAGACGTAGATCTGGCCCAGCACTTCGTAGAAGTAAGGGTTTTTCGGCTCCTGTTTGATCAGGCTGTTGATCTCTTTAAGCGCCATGGGAAGATCGGGCTGGCGCATATAGACCATGGCGCGGGCATAGCGCGCCGGCTCGCTGTTGTCGGTCACCGGGTAGCGGTCGAGAACCTGATTCACCGGCAGCAGGTAGCCGATCACCTTGGCCTTCACCATCTCGAAGGCGTGGATCGCCTGTGGCGAGTCCGGCACGTCGCGGTAGGGCGAATCATCGGCTTCCCGCTGCAGCAGCTCGACGCGATCGCGGCTGGCCGGGTGGTCTGTCGCGAAGGTGCGCTCCGGATTTTTCACCATCATGGCTTCTTCGTTCGCCATGCGCTCGAAGACGTGCACCATGCCCAGGCCCGACTGGTGGGTGAGGCGCAGGTATTTCTGGCCCATCTGGTCGGCCGTGGCCTCTTGCACGCGGCTGAACTGCATGTACTGGGCTTGTGCGGCGCTTTGGCCCACCCCCATCAGCACCATGCCGGCTTCGCCGGCCCCGGCGATGGCGGCGCCGATGCCCAACACCATTGACAGCAGCATCGGGATCTCGGCCTTGGCGATGGCCTGAGAACTCCTGGTGAGATGGCCGCCGGCCATGTGGCCGGTCTCGTGCGCCAGCACACCGATCAGCTCGTTGGGGCTCTTGAGATGG
The DNA here is from genome assembly GCA_046704685.1 of Rhizomicrobium sp. Lineage (GTDB taxonomy): Bacteria > Pseudomonadota > Alphaproteobacteria > Micropepsales > Micropepsaceae > Rhizomicrobium. Next base: position 2,100 of record JBJKRM010000155.1, on the reverse strand, counting down.
ATGAACAGCCCCGCGTTGCAGAAGATGTTCTGGCCCTCGGCGACAAAGGCGTTCAGCGAGGTGTCGTTCACGATGTACATCTTGACCGCGGCAGGATCGATGCCGGCCACTTTCAAGATGGGCACTTCGTAGGATCGCAGCAGGCGCTCGGTCTCGGTGTCCTGCAGCAAGGAGATGCCTTGCGCGGCTGCGGCCCCCATCTGCAACCAGAAAGAGCCGAAAAAGCCGACGGCAAAAAACAGCACGCGAACGCGCCCGGGCGTCAAAATTCCGCGTCCAAGGAATTTGCGCAGAGGGTTGCAAAAGGTCAAAGCTTGAACTCTCCTCTCCCCCTCCATGACGGTAGGTTCACACCGTGCTTGCGTCAACGGACGGTGAGCCTCACATTCACTTGTATCATACAAGGATTACGGCCAATTCATGTTGTACTCGCGCGTCTTAGCCGGTCTTGCCGGCCTACTCCTGCTGGCAGGATGTTCCATGGACCTGGGCAATGCGGTGGGGCTGGGCGGCCCGGCGCAGCCGACCGCCCTGGTGGTGGGCGACGAGCCCTTTGCCGTTAAGGTTGGGGCCGCGACCCTGGAGCAGGGCGGCGACGCCGTGGACGCCGCCACGGCGATGTATTTTGCCTTGTCCGTCACCTATCCGGTTGCCGCCGGACTGGGCGGTGGTGGCATCTGTATTGTCCATGACCCTGTCCGGAACCAGACCGAGGAATTCGACTTCCTGGCCCGTGATTCGGCTGGTGGCGGCGCCTACGCCATTCCCGGCAACGTGCGCGGATTTGCCCTGATGCAGACGGCATATGGCCACCTGCCTTGGCAGAAGGTCGTTTCGCCCGCCGAAGGCTATGCGCGCACCGGATTTCCCATTTCGCACGCCCTGGCGACCAGGCTGGCCGAATCCAGCAATGTGATCCGGCTCGACGCCGGCCTCTCGGCATCGTTCATGGACGAAGCCGGCCATCCCAAGCAGGCAGGCGCCATCAGCGTCAATCCGGATCTCGCCAACACGCTGGCGGCCATCCGCCTGCAAGGCCCCGACGCTTTCTATCAGGGCGCGATCGCGCAAAAGATTGCCGCTTACTCGGCTGCGGAAGGCGGCACGATCACCGCCGGGGAGCTTGCTGCCTACAAGGCTAGGCGCACCACGCCGCGTGTGATCCAGATGGGGTCCGACTACGTTTTCATCCCCGTCCAGTCCACGGGTGCGGGTGCCTTTGCCGGCGCATTGCTCGACAACCTGAAACAAGCTGAAAATACCGAAACAGGCAACAAGGATCTGCAGGCTGCCGTTGTCTACGCCGTTCAGCAGACGCTGCGCGATTTCAACCTCACCTCGCTTCCCAAGGATCTGGGCGCCACGGGTTTTGCCGCCACCGATGCCAATGGGCAGGCGGTGGCGTGTGCCGTGACGATGAACGGTCCCTTCGGCTCTGGCCATACGGCGCAGGGCACCGGGGTGACGCTGGCGAAGTCGCCGTCGTCCGGAGAGACCGGATTGGCCTCGGCCTTCCTGACGCCGATGATCGCCAGTCCCAGCGCCGACGGCCCGCCGGTTTTGGCCGGCGCTGGCGCCGGCGGTCCCAACGGCTCTGCCTCGATCGCTTACGCCCTGGCGCGCATCGCCAATGGCGAGCAGATCCTGACCCGCAAGGACCTTCGTTCTACTGGCGTGGCGCCTTATGACACGGTCAACGCCATCGTCTGTTCGAGCGACACCTGCGTGGCTCTGCCGGATCCGTCAGCCCATGGGCTCGGCGCGGCGGTGCCGGGCAAGTCGGGCGGATAGGTCTCCACGTCCTCGATCGTCACGTCTTGGCTGGCTCCTCCTGCGGTGCCAGGATGTGGCCGAACAGCAGCTTGGCGGCCAGCAGCACCACCGCGGCGCCGGCCATCAGGTAGACATGCAGCAGCCAGAACTGCGTGTCCGACATCGAGCCGTACAGTCCGCCGAGCGGACCCACGATCAGATTGCCCATGAAAAGCTGGATGTAATAGACGGCGATCATCGTGCCGCCCCAGCCCTTGGGCGCTGCTCGCGAATAAAGGGACAACCCCATTGGCAGCGTCATGCCGAAGCCGATGTCGTTCAGAAGAT
>JBJKRM010000154.1:0-2886 GCA_046704685.1 Rhizomicrobium sp. | reverse complement strand
CGATGCCCCTGCCCTCACCCGCGCCCGCCATCGTGAAGCGGTTCGTGAAGCGATGGACGCCCTCGGCCGCGCGGTTGCGGCGAGTGAAGTGGAGCTGTTTGCCGAGGATCTGCGGCTGGCGGTTCGCTGCCTGGGGCGCATCACCGGACGCGTCGATGTGGAAGATCTGCTGGATGTTATCTTCCGCGACTTCTGTATCGGGAAATAGCGTTGCTGGTGCGGATCGCGTTGGCCATGGAATGCCGCAGGACTACACTGGACCCATGAAACGCGTGCTTGTTGTTTCGCTCTCTCTCCTGCTGACCGGTTGCGCCGCAGCCAGCATGGCGTTGGATGAAAGGGTTGCTCCAAAAACCAATGGAGATGGGACTTTTTTGATCCATGGCAGCACGCAGTTTGACTCGGCGCCGAAGATGACGGCGGAACAGGTGGCCGACCATTGGTGCGGCCACGCTGCGCGGATCATTCGCTTCCGGATTCAAAAGGGATCGTGGTTCGCGACCTATCGATGCTGATGTGGACATCAAGGCGCTGCATATCGCGGCTTTGCCGTCAGCGGAACGACGCGCATTTTTCACGTCCTGACATCGCCTCGAACACGTTCTTTGCGAACATGGTGGTGCGCGGTTTGGCAGCAGCAGAGCGATCGATCTCAAACAGACACATCACCCGTGCCTGTTGCCGGCATCGTGAAGCTGAGAGCGCACGCCTTGTCTTGGGCTCGGCGACGCTGCCCGCTTCAAATTTCGCTGTTTGTTCCAAAAGTGTTCTTATTTCCCTATAAGAACAATTAAAGAACACAATGGGCGGAAGCTCTTGGCGCGGCAGTCGTTGTCACGGAAATCTTCCTGGATTTCCGATCCGGGAAATGAACTTTGTTCCACGTGAAACACCGAACTTGCCCACAGCGACAAGCTCGATTAATCAATGGTTTATGAGCGGCTACGACGTAATCGTGATTGGTGGCGGACACGCCGGCTGTGAGGCCGCGGCGGCGTCGGCGCGCGCCGGAGCCAAGACCCTGCTGGTGACCCATCGCCAAAGCACGCTGGGCGAGATGTCCTGCAATCCCGCCATCGGGGGGGTCGGCAAGGGCCACCTGGTGCGCGAGATCGATGCCGCCGATGGACTGATGGGCCGGGTGATCGATGAAGCCGGAATCCAGTTCCGCATTCTGAACCGCCGTAAGGGGCCAGCCGTTCGCGGTCCCAGGGCGCAGGCCGATCGCAAGCTTTATCGCGAGGCCATGCAGGCGGCGCTGTTTGAGATTCCGAAGCTGACGATCTGGGAATGCGGGGCGGAAGACGTCGTGGTCCGCAACGGGCATGTCGTGGGCGTGGTCACCTCCGACGGCCGGCGGCCCGGTGCGGCCGCCGTGGTGCTCACCACCGGAACGTTCCTCAATGGCCTGATCCATTGTGGCGAACGGACGTGGCCGGCCGGCCGGGCCGTGGCCGGGCAGACCGGTTTTGACGGCGATGGCGCGGAGCCGCCGTCGATCGGCTTGGCGCGAACCTTGCGGCGCCTGGGTTTTCTCATGGGCCGGCTGAAGACCGGGACCCCTCCCCGCCTGCACGGCCGTACCATCGACTGGAAAAGCCTGGATATCCAGCACGGCGATGACCCGCCCTCGCCGTTCTCCTTCCTGACCCCGGCGATCACCACGCCCCAGATCAACTGCCATATCACCCGGACGACGGACGACACCCACGCCGTCATCCGGGAAAATCACAGCCGGGCGCCGATGTATTCCGGCCAGATCGGCAGCCGTGGGCCGCGCTACTGCCCTTCCATCGAGGACAAAGTGGTGCGCTTTGCCCATCGCTCCAGCCATCAGATCTTCCTGGAGCCGGAGGGCCTGCGCGACGACACGGTCTATCCCAATGGCATCTCGACCTCCCTGCCCGAGGACGTCCAGCGTGCCCTTCTGAAGACCATTCCGGGTCTGGAACGGGCGCGGATGTGCCGCCCCGGCTACGCCATCGAATACGACTATATCGATCCCCGTGAGCTGTTGCCGACCCTGGAGACCAAGCGGGTCCAGGGCCTGTACTTGGCCGGCCAGATCAACGGCACCACGGGCTATGAGGAAGCCGCCGCCCAGGGCCTGATGGCCGGGTTGAACGCGGCCCGCGCGATTGCTTGCTCGGATCCGGTCGTTCTGGACCGCGCCTCGGCCTATATCGGCGTTCTGATCGACGATCTGGTGACCAAGGGCGTCACCGAGCCCTATCGCATGTTCACCTCGCGGGCCGAATACCGGCTGACTCTGCGGGCCGACAATGCGGACCAGCGGCTGACGCCCATCTTCGACGGCACTGGGATCATCAGCTGGGAACGCCGGCGCCTCTTCACCCGCAAGATGGCCGAGCTGAGCTTGGCGCGGCAGGCCTTGAACGAGCTGACACTGACGCCCAACCAGGCTCAGACCTACGGCATCGCGGTCCGCCTAGACGGCACACGGCGGACGGCACATGAGCTTCTGGCGCTTCCGGGCGTCGATTACCGTCTGCTGACGGGGATCTGGCCGGAGCTGGGCCAGTTTGGCCGTGACGTGGTCGAGCAGCTCGAAATCGATGCCCAGTATGCGGGCTATCTCGATCGCCAAGAGGCGGATATCCTGGCGTTCCGCCGGGATGAGTCCCTGACACTTCCACAGGAGCTGGATTACTCGGCAGTCAACGGGTTGTCTGCGGAAGCGCGTCAGAAACTGGCCGCCATCCGGCCGGCAACCATAGGGCAGGCGTCCCGCATTGACGGCGTGACCCCGGCGGCCCTTACTTTGGTGCTGGCGCATGTCAAATCCAACGCCGCTTGAGCGGTTCGGTCCCAAAGATCTGGCGGAGGCCACCGGTGTTTCACGTGAAACGCTGGCGATGCTCAAGA
>JBJKRM010000153.1:0-10760 GCA_046704685.1 Rhizomicrobium sp. | reverse complement strand
TCGGGAAACCCTGGATTTGCTCGAGGAGATGATCGACGATTACCCGGGCACGGTTCTCCTGGTGAGCCATGACCGCGACTTTCTCGATCGCACGGTCACAGCGATTCTCTATGCGGAAGGTGACGGCCGTTTCACCGAATACGCCGGTGGCTATTCGGACATGGTCGCGCAGCGCGGCGGCGGGGTGCAGGTTGGACGCACGGAAAAGAAGGAGAAGGCGGCACCGCGAGACCGCAAAGCGGAGGCACCACGGCGCAAGCTGTCCTTCAAGGAAAAGCACGCGTTGGAGAAATTGCCGGGCGAGATCGACCGGCTGACCCAGGCGATCGCGGCGCTGCAGAACGACCTCGCGGATCCAACCCTATACAGCCGTGATGCGGCGCGTTTCCATGAGCTTTCCGAAAAGCTGACGCAGGCCGAAGCGGAGCGCTCGGCCAGTGAGGACCGCTGGCTGGAGTTGGAAGCCCTGCGAGAAGAACTGGAGGGGTAGTAGGCCGACCTCCAGCCCGTCTTTCATCCAAACCAGTACCTTGCCGGATCGGTGCGCGTGGTGTGAGTGGAACTGCTGGGAATCCCAGCAGGTGAGCCCTGAACACTGTTTGTGTGGGACACATTACATATACTACACTTATGATTGCGATTCTGTTTGCGGCCGGACACGGTGAGCGACGCGAAGTGGACCGATACTACGCTGGTGCCGGGCCGAGTGTGCGGTGAGTGTACCGTTTGTTGCCAGGATCTGATTATCAATACTCCCGAGCTCAAGAAGCTTCCTGGCGTTCTCTGTCCACATGCCGTCGAACAGCAGGGGTGCCGCATTCATGAGGCCCGGCCCGAGGTCTGCCGCAGCTGGTTTTGTGCTTGGCGGGCGTTGCCGGAACTGGAACTCGGCGACGAGTGGCGGCCGGACCGCTGCGGCATTCTGGTGACGGTAACGACCAAGCACATCCCACCGGAATTCAACCAGCATGGGCTACAATTCCAGATCGTCGGCCAGCCGAGCGATGTTTTCTGGCTTCCGGTGTTGTCATGGGATCCTCTGGTAATGCTTCTGATGCGCTGCGTGGAGGCAAGACTGCCGGTCTTCCTCGCGGTGCCAGGACCGCCGGGCCATCACGGCAAGTCGTTTTTCCTAAACCACCGCCTAGTCGGGGGACACAGCCGCCTGCGGGTGGTTGAGGTGGTGACGGCAGCCTATCGCATGGCAGCGCTAGCGCCGAAGGCCAAGGTGGAGATTTAGACCTAGACCGCGTCGCAGTCACTTTGTGCCCGAATGCGGTAGGTTGGGGCTGAGAAAAACCTTGTTCCTGGGTGGACAACCGCTGCAGCATGGCGTGTTGGTTCTCTTGCACCGGTTCCATATGCGCCTGTCGATGCCTGCAAATTCTCAAACGGGGGCGGCTTTGGCCGTCCGATGCGGGAGACGGTTATGGGCCTGATGCGTCGTGCGCGAAAGCAGGTTCGCAGGATCGCGCTGCGCAGACGTTTGGCCGACACGCAAGGGGAGAGCGACATCCTCGATACGCTGAAGAGCGAGCACGACGAGATATGTCGGCTGCTGCAAGCCCTGGTCGAGACACAGAGCGGTACGGGGCGCAAGAAGTTGGTCAACCAGATCAAGACGGCCCTGATCCCGCACCAGAATGCCGAGGAGAAGGTGGTGTACAAATCCGTGCTCAAGCTACGCAGCAGGCGTGTCCGGCAAAACGGCGAGGAAGGCCTGATCGAACACCGCCTGACGCAGAACATGCTGGCCGGTCTCGCCAAGTCACAGAATACCACCTCGCCCCATTTTGCCGCGGCGGCCAAGGTGTTGAAGGAACTCATGGAGCACCATGTCGAGGAGGAGGAGAAGGCGATCTGGAGTGATGTCCGGGAGCATTTCTCACTCGATGAGCGAAGGTGGATGAACCGGCGCTTCGAGGCGGCCAAGGAACGTGCCCGTCCTGGGTGATTGGTTCGCGCTATTGGTTGATCACGGTGTTGAGTGCGCCATTTCATTGTTCAGCGACGGACAGTGGAAGTCTCCGCGCCTCTTTGGTGCACAATCAAACAGGCGAACGCCGGTGGCGCCCGCCTGCACAATTCCCGATCTGGAGGCCTCAGCGCGAGAAGCGCTTCAGGCCTTCTACAAAAGCATTCAGTTCGGCTTTGCTGAACTTAGCTGTCATCCACTTTTCGTGGTCATGGATGGCAGTCTTTGCCTGCGCCAGGGCTTTGCGCCCTTTCGCCGTGACATAGAGCTCCTGGCGGCGCCCATCGACGGCCGAGCGCTTGCGAACGACGAAGCCGCGCTCCTCCAGGCGATCAACGATCGCCATCATCGAGGCGCGGTCCATGCTCAATTCGTTGGCGAGCGCAATCTGAGAAACGCCTGGGTTGGCGTCGATCAGCCAGAGTACGCCGGTTTGTTTCTGGGTGAGGTCAAGCCGTTGCATTGCCCCTTCAAAATGGCGACGTACTGCGACATAGGCCATGCGAAGCTGGTAGCCGACATTGTCGTCGAGCTTGTTGTGGCGAAGGGCTGGTTTTTGGGATGAAGTCGATGGCACGGATTTGCGCGCGCGCTTTGTCGAGGTGTTTTGCATAAGCATTGTTGTTGGGGATTCCTACTGCGGTAGCTTATCGTTGCGTCATGGTATCCGATGCGCTGCAATGGTGGCAACGCTGTCGGGACAAATCGGAATGGTTAGCAACGCGACATAACGCTCCTGATGTGCGACGTTGGCGCCGTTTGTGCCAGCAAAATGAATCGTCGGCGCGTCTGACGACTTCGTCGATGCATCAAATGGACCTGTCTTGTCTAGAGGCACGTGGTTCTGCTGCTTGATCATAGAGGGGGAGCGACTCGATATTGTCGCCGCTTTAAAAATAGCCGATGCAAAAGTAACATTGAAGGCGCATGCCCCATGAAAGGTAATCGTTCTATCTAATTGATATATAATATGAAAATTGAATCCCTTGATTGTAAGCAAACAAAATTATTGGGCGCCACAAGTTAGAATAACTATAACATTTGGAGGGACTATGCCGAGTTGTGTGGCTGGTGGATGGTCGTCTTTGTTGCCCCTTTCATATTGGAATGATGTCATTAGCAATGTCTGCGCGTCGTCCAACATCAAACCTGCACTCAACGATATTGGTGTCGTGCTCTAAAGCGTGAAATTCGGCCGTTTGCGATGGATCAGGGCAACGTCACGCCATTGCTGTTTCAGTTAACCTGTAATGGCGACGGCAGCATGCTGGATTCTGATTGTGACCGACAAGGAGTTGCGCCATCATCTGCCCACACCCGAAGGGAAGATCGGCGTCGAGTTGTCCGGTGCGTAAAGACTGTGCCAGCAAAGAACGCACGGGTTGCATCTGTCTGTGATTGCGGAGGCCTACAAGAGGCCGAGCGTGGGGCTGCGAATTCACGATAAGCTGGCACCAAGAGTCTTAGTTCCAGAAGAAGGTCCGTATTGCGCTGAAGGCATCGGTACGATGTCGCGGCAAGTGCTGCACGCTGGGGATCCTGGTACTGGATGAATCGGCCTAGACAGGCGGTCTGATAGCAGCCAACGCAGCGGTATAATTGAATTCGTTGCCCCAACAGCCAGCGTCCGCCGATGGTGTGCTGCCGGCTGGTGACGCTACTTATGAGGTACCGGGTGTGTCCCATACCGGATGCCTTGCGGCCCGATGCGAGGGCTGTTCGCGGTCAGAATACCGTTATTCCGCCTGCAAGCGGCAAACACGAATCGAGCCGAGGTTGCGAACCTTCGCGACGGCCCATTCTATCTTTGTGGATTTTCAAAAGACCCATAATCAATAATCTCCGCAAAAAGACTGTGTGGCATTGAACCTGCAGGCTTTTTAACCTCGAAACTTGGTTTCGCTGCGACTATCAACCTGATCGTCCTGGCGGCCGCTGGCTGACGTGGCGGGACACCGCCGCTTTCCGAGCGGTTTTCTCAGGACTCCAAGTCTCTGTGTTGTGCAAAATGCGTGTTTCGCGTTCGGTGCGGTTTAGGGTGATCGAACCAGCCTGTTTTGGGTTCTCGCGTTGGCGCCCCTTTGGTGCCTCAGGAAATGCGCCAACAAGTGACCATTCTCCGCACCTGTTGGATGTCGTCATCTGTTGCGCCGCGACATCGATCAGGCGAGGATCGATGGCATTGACATCGCCAACGAGTACAAAGGCATAATCTCTCACAAGAATGAGGGAAACGTGCTCCCCATCGTGGTTTGACGTAACAGACGTTCAAATGAGCGCACGATCTTTGCGTTTCGAGCATCGACAGACCGCAAATTTAATGCTCCGGACGTGATCGTGTTGCAAACGGTTCGCCGACATAACTTGGCCATGTCTGTGATCGTATTGGATTTTTCCTAAAATCGTCGCACCCCTTGAAATGGACGGAGGAACGCCCATTTCTCTTATATCGCCGCAGGTGCAGGCAACGCACATCGGTTCGGGAAGGGCGGACCGAAAACACTGGTTTTCAGTCAATTTTTGAAACATGCGAAACGGTCGCGACTCGGAGTCTGTCCAAAACAGTGGCGTGGTCAGCAAAGAACAGCGGGAGTCTTTCGGCTCAATCATTCAACGGCTGCGGTTTGGCGCCAATAGAGCCTGGACGCGCTGGCCGGGTGCTGACTGCAAAACGGCCGCGCCTGAAGTCAGGTCGTAGCGCAAGGCCTGGCCGCGGATGACATTCTTGCCCTCGGTCAGGACAACGTGGCCGCGCAATGTAACGCGCTTGGAGGAAACCTCGTAAATGCCGGAATCCGCCGTGGCGATTCCTGTCGGAGCGGTGACAACGATGTGTTGTGGAGCGATCACCTGGTCAACGGCATCGCCGGAAAACTTGAACCGCACCAGCGGTGATCCGATCGTGACAGTACCGTCTCGGATAACGACATGGCCTTGCAGTTGACCTTGCTTCAGGTTCAGGCTGCCGGATATTGCGTCCGCCGCTGCCGTGATCTCACCTCTTGCCGTTGGCAATGTGACCGTCACTTGGCCGGAGCTTTGTGCCCAAGCCATTTCACAGAACAGAACAATCCAGAATGCATGTTTCACGCGTCCTCGCTGCAGACGCGTTTCTATAGCACAGTCTGGTGCTGGCGGTGTCATTGGTCTGTTATAGTAGGTGTTCCTTATTCTCAGATACCACTGCCACCGGAAATAAAATATAACTGGAAACAGCGGTTTCGCTTTTTGTAAGGCCCATTTGAGAACACCGCATCGTTCTTGATGCAGTGCCACTGTTAACCGCATGCCGGTAAAGCCTTGCATCACGTGAGCCGCATTTAGAATAATACTGAAGCCATTCTTCGTCGGGGGCGGTACCGTTGAGTTACAGCGCGTTCGAAGAGTGTATCGAATCTCAATCTCTCAAATGCGTCGCACGACATTGGCAGATGTCTCGTGGCAACCGCCTGTTGCCGAACTGGGAGGATCTCAAACTCGGCTCGATGGACAAGCTGATGCCGATCATCTGGACCTATAGCTACAACCGCCGTAGCAAGCGGTTCATTGGCCGCATGGCGGGCGTGAACATCGAACAAATCTTCGGCAGGACTTTTGCCGGTGTAACAATGGAGGACCTCTATCCGCCGAAAGACTTTGCGCGGCACTATGCGCGCGCCCACCGCGTGGTGGAAACACCGGAGTTCTATCGTGGCACCGGGATGGTGTTCCGTCATCTCGACCATTCCGGCGATGGCGAGCGTATCATGCTGCCGGTCGCCAGCAACGGCGCCGAGGGAGACGGCGTTCTGGGCGCCACGGTATACGAGTTCTTTCTGGGAGATCGGGTTGATCCAGTGCCGGAGAGCGATGCTTGGTTCACCCTCTAGGTGGCTGCGACAATAGGGCAGTAGAGCTCTGCCATGGTGTTGGCGGAACTGTTAGAAACGCTGGACAGCCCCGCGTTCGCTCCTGTAAATCCGCAAAGGTATTCCCTGAGCACACAGCACCATGAAGACATTGAGCGGTCGCGCTGTCCTGGCGGGCGAAGCGCCGGCGGATGTGCCCGTAACAGTGAAAGGCTGGGTCCGTACACGGCGGGATTCGAAGGCGGGGATATCCTTCCTCCAAGTTTCTGACGGGTCTAGCTTCCACCCGGTGCAGGTGGTGGTGCCGAACACGCTGTCGAACTATAGCGACGATATCCTTCGCCTGACGGCCGGGTGCGCTGTTGAGGCAACAGGCATGATCGTGCCGTCGCCGGCCAAGGGGCAGCCGTTCGAGATGCAGGCTAGCGCTGTGAAAGTGGTGGGCTGGGTGGAGGACCCCGATCACTATCCGATCCAGCCCAAGGCGCACTCGTTTGAATATCTGCGTGAAGTCGCGCATCTGCGGCCGCGCACCAACGTCATCGGTGCGACGGCTCGGGTACGCCACACGCTGGCGCAAGCCATTCACGGATTCTTTAATCAGAACGGATTTGTCTGGGTCAACACGCCCATCATTACCTCGTCGGATGCGGAGGGGGCTGGGGCGATGTTCCGCGTCTCGACACTGGATCTGGCCAACTTACCGCGGACCAAGGACGGCGCCATTGATTTCGCGAAGGACTTCTTCGGGCGCGAGGCCTTCCTTACGGTGTCAGGGCAGCTCAATGTCGAGGCTTACTGTCTGGCGCTTTCCAAGGTCTATACTTTCGGTCCTACTTTCCGGGCTGAGAATTCGAATACATCGCGTCACCTTGCCGAGTTCTGGATGGTGGAGCCGGAGATCGCCTTCGCCGATCTATCGGATAATGCGACATTGGCCGAAGGTCTATTGAAACATGTGTTCCGTACACTGCTCAACGAGCGAGCCGACGATCTCGATTTCTTCGACTTGCGTGTGGAAAAGGGGCTCGTCGCAAAGCTCACAGGTATTGTCGAATCCGAGTTTGTGCGCATGGACTACACCGAGGCCGTGGATATCCTTTCGAAAGCCAAGGAGAAATTCGAGTTCCCGGTAAGTTGGGGCACGGACCTGCAGTCGGAACACGAGCGATACCTGACGGAAAAGCATGTCGGAAAGCCCGTTATCCTGATGAACTATCCCAAGACTATCAAGGCGTTCTACATGAGGGCCAATGATGACGGGAAAACCGTCGCGGCGATGGATGTGCTGGCGCCGGGCATTGGCGAGATCGTTGGTGGCAGCCAACGTGAGGAACGGCTCGATGTGCTGGATGCCCGCATGACCGAGATGCACATCCCCAAGGAGCATTACGACTGGTACACCGATTTGCGGCGCTATGGGACGGTGCCGCATGCTGGATTCGGTCTCGGGTTCGAGCGCACGTTGATCTACGCCACAGGGCTCTCCAATGTGCGCGACGCGATTCCGTTCCCACGAACTCCCGGTAATGCGCGTTACTAAGCCACGCCCCTGCCCGTAAATAACGCAGAAAACAGGATGGTTCGCCGCTCAGGGACTCCTAAAATATTGATGTATGGATCGTGTTGGCGCGACGAGCGAATTCCTGATCAAAGATAAGACCGGTCAGATCGTGTCGTATAGGCTGGGTGTAAGCGTTGCGAGAAGTTGCCCTGATGCCGTTGCCGGTTGTCTCAACCGAAGTTCGGCGTTTTGATTGGTTCGCTATGCACATGGCGGCCTTGGCAGTGAATCTCGTATCCCTGACCGATACCCGAGTAGTAGATGCGGCGGGCTTTGGCGATCGCCGTCTCGTCATTGGCGGCTTCGAAGTTAGCCGTGGAAAATACTCGGCCTGCGAAATCCTGAAAAAAAATCACGTAATCGGTCATTGCCATGCCTTGCGCCCACCATTGAGATGCAGTGTGTAATTCCCAGCTATCGGTTGGGGCAATGCGCAGAAACACGGACGCGACCGCTTACCGCTGGGGAAAACACGGTATCCAACTCAGTTACCAGAGCGCCCACCAAACGATTAAATGACAATGCCACCGTAGGACATTAGGGGCGGTACAACCCTAGGTGCAAGAGGCGCGCTCGCAGTTAGTAAAACACAACTGTCTTGTGCCCGTTGAGGAGGATTCGGTGTTCAGCGTGCCATTTTACTGCACGCGCCAGAACGGTGTTTTCAATATCGCGGCCGACGGCGGCGAGATCATCACCCGACATGGCGTGGTTGGCCCGCTCTATTGCCTGTTCAATGATGGGACCTTCGTCAAGATCCGATGTGACATAGTGCGCCGTGGCGCCGATTAGCTTCACGCCGCGGTCGTGCGCCTGATGGTAGGGCTTGGCACCTTTGAAACTCGGCAGGAAGGAATGATGAATATTGATAATCCGGCCCAGCATCGAGTCTGCCAAGTCGGGCGACAGGATCTGCATGTAACGCGCCAAGACAATGACATCGATGCGCTCTTCGGCGATAATCTCACGCAAAGTGTTCTCTTGGGCCTTACGGTTGTCGTTGTTGACCGGGAGATAGCGGAAGGGGATGCCATTGGCCGCGGCGACGTCGGCGAAGTCGCGGTGGTTGGAGATGATCACCGGGATATCGATCGGCAGTGCGCCGATGCGGTGACGGTAGAGCAGATCCACTAGGCAGTGGCCGAGCTTCGAGACCATGATCAGCGTGCGGGTCTTCACGGCGGTGTTGTAAATCTCCGCCGTCATGTCGAAATCCTTGGCGATGGATGCGAAGCCTTCGCGAATCTGCGCCAGAGCGGTTCCGGTCTCCGAGGAAAATGATATGCGCAGGAAGAATCGGCCGTTGGCGCGATCGCCGTATTGCGCGCTATCGATGATGTTGCAGCCCGTATCGAATAAATACCGCGTGACATTCGCAACGATGCCCCGCCGATCCGGGCACGAAACGGTCAGAACGCAACTTTCTTTCACCATTGCACGAAAACTTTCGTTGCAGCGGCCTCTATAGCGCCGCTCAGCCACGCTCCCGTCTTACGCAATCCGCCAATAATATAGAAGTGGAATCCAGCCATGCGACTGGCGGGGGGGTACGCGACCTGCCACAATGAGGCCATTCGTCGATCAATGCAGTGAGGCGGTCAGTCCTTGAGGCCGGCCCTTTGTGCCGCGAGCAATGCCAGAGACGACCAGTCCTTATCGCTCCACCCGGCCGCTATCGCTTCCAGGAGATGATCATGCACCATACTGGCCAGCGGCAGGGCGGCCTCCAGTTCCTTGGCGGCCGAGAGAGTTAGACTGGTGTCCTTGTAGCCCAGCTGAAGCTTGAAGCCGGCCTTGTCGAATGTCCGCTCACCGATGATCTTCCCGTAGATTTGATAGACCGGCGCCGAGAAATTGGATGTCGTCATTACGTCGAAAAAGATTTTTGGGTCGATACCGCCTTTGCGCAGCAGGGCCGCTGCTTCTCCCATGGTTTCGAGGGCGGAGACGATCATGAAATTGCCCGCAATCTTGAATAGATTGGCATGCACTGGATCATCGCTGATGACGGTAAATTTCGACCCCAACTTTTCTAGGATCGGGCGAACGCGGGCAAGGTCGGCCGCAGCACCGGCCGCCACGATGTTAAGATTGGCGGCTGCTGCGGCATCCGGCCGACCAAATACCGGAGCGGCGATGTAGCCAAGGCCATGCCTTTTGTGAGCCTCGTGCAGATGGCGGGCATAAGCCACCGAGATGGTCGCCATATTGACGTGAACAAGGTCTGATGGCGCGCGATCAAGCAGTGGGCCGTCAAGTCCGATTTCGTGGAGTGCTGCGTCACTTGCCAGCATCGAGAACAGAAAGTCGGCGTGAAGCGCGTCGTCGGGTCTGGCACCAGCTGTGGCCCCCAGTTCGGACAGCGCCCTGGAAGGTCCTGGCGTGCGGTTCCAGGCGATGACTTGGTGTCCGGCTTTGAGGATATTGGCGGCGATCCCGGCGCCCATGGCGCCCAGGCCGATAAATCCTACTTTCATGGCTGCTCTCCCGGCATGGCTGCTTTTCCCTATCCTAACGCCAGAAGAGCTGGAAAGGCACTCGACCGGGAACCCTGATGCGATATAAGTCGCGGGGAACACCCTGAAGTGGGCCGCGTGACCGATTCCTCCGACAAACCCGATGTGAGCTTGGATCCCGACAACTGGGATGCACTGCGGGTACAAGGGCACCGCATGCTCGACGACATGCTCGACTACATCGAGCATATCCGCGAGCGGCCGGTGTGGCGCCCGATTCCGCAAGATGTGCGGAATCGCTTCCGTGAGGAACTGCCGCGTGCTCCTTCGGAGCTGGCCAAGGTCTACGACGAGTTTGCGCGCAATGTGCTGCCTTACGCATCCGGCAATGTGCATCCAGGATTCATGGGCTGGGTGCAAGGCGGCGGCACGCCGGTCGGTATGCTTGCCGAGATGCTGGCAGGAGGGCTAAACGCCAATCTGGGTGGCCGCGATCATATGCCGGTGGAAGTGGAGCGCCAGATCGTGGAATGGGCGCGGCGCATGTTCGAGTTTCCGAAAGGGGCAACCGGGCTGTTCGTCACCGGAAGCTCGTTGGCCAATTTCATTGGTGTTCTGGTGGCCCGCAGCAAGGCGCTGGGGCGCGAGGTGCGCGTCTCCGGTCTCGGCGCCAAGGGCGCTAGGCTTAGGGCTTATGCCTCCGCGGCGGCGCATCGCTGCGTTCCGCTCGCTTTGGATCTGTGTGGGATGGGGTCCGCTGCGGTCCGGCCGATACCGGTCGACGACCGAGGGCGTATGGATATTGGCAGGCTGGAAGAGGCCATCGCACAGGACTGCGTCGACGGGCTCATTCCTTTCCTCGTTGTTGGGACGGCTGGGACCGTCGACACCGGCGCGGTCGACGATCTTGATGGCGT